>NZ_JAALDV010000001.1:0-5985 GCF_014145045.1 Dietzia sp. DQ12-76 | reverse complement strand
CGACCCGCAGGAGATCGCCGCCGCGACCTCCGAGGCTCCGGCCCCCGAGGCCTGATCTCCGCACGCTCGAACAGCTCGGGCCCGGCCGCCCACGATCCCTCCGGGGATCTCCCGGGGGGGCCGGGCCCGAGGTGTCGGTGAATGCGGGCGAGGGGTCCACCGGCGCCGCGGCGTCTAGGGTGGAGTCGATCGCGCCGGCCGGCCGACGCCAACAACTTCCGATACATCACGAAACTCTTTTAGGAGGGTCGCCCCACCATGGCGAACTACACCGCTGCCGACGTCAAGCGTCTGCGTGAGCTCACCGGCTCCGGGATGATGGACTGCAAGAAGGCACTCGAGGAGACCGACGGCGACTTCGACAAGGCCGTCGAGGTCCTGCGCATCAAGGGCGCCAAGGACGTGGGCAAGCGTGCTGAGCGCACCACCGCCGAGGGCCTGGTCGCCGTCAAGGACGGCGTCATGATCGAGCTCAACTCCGAGACGGACTTCGTCGCGAAGAGCGCCGAGTTCATCGCGCTGGCCGACAGGATCGTCGCCGTCGCCGCAGCACAGGGCATCTCCGATCTCGATGCGCTCAACAATGCCGACCTCGACGGGTCGACAGTCGCCGACGCGGTGGTCTCGTTCTCCGCCAAGTCGGGGGAGAAGCTGGTCCTGCGTCGAGTGGGCAAGCTCGACGGCCCGGTCGCCGTGTACCTCCACAAGCGCTCCTCCGACCTCCCGCCGGCGGTCGGCGTCCTGGTGGCCTACGAGGGCCAGGGCGAGGCCGCGGAGGCGGCCGCCCGCTCGGCCGCCATGCAGATCGCCGCGCTCAAGGCGCAGTACGTCTCGCGCGACGAGGTGCCCGCCGACATCGTGGCCAAGGAGCGCGAGATCGCGGAGGCCACCGCCCGCGAGGAGGGCAAGCCGGAGCAGGCTCTGCAGAAGATCGTCGAGGGTCGTCTGAACGGCTTCTACAAGGACGTCGTCCTGCTGGACCAGCCGTCGGTCACCGACAGCAAGAAGACCGTCGGCGCGCTCCTGTCCGAGGCGGGTGCCACGGTGACCGCCTTCCTCCGCTTCGAGGTCGGCCAGGCCTGATTCATCCCCGGCATCCGCGGTGGCGGATGCCACGTCGACGGCGGCACCCGGACCCCCGGGTGCCGCCGTCGGTCTGTGTCCGACCGTTTCCGTCTCAGAACGCGCGGGCCGCGGTGTGGCGCCGGGGGTGATAGGGCAGAATGGACGAGGTCCCACCATGGGCCGTACGGCCGCTCGACGAGGACGTCGGGGGGCGTTTGACGCACGAGACGGGCGCGATCCGTCCGGGACGAGGAGAGCGATGACCGACCCGCGGGACGGCTACAGACGTGTGATGCTCAAGCTGGGCGGAGAGATGTTCGGCGGGGGCGGCGTGGGGATCGATCCCGATGTGGTCCAGTCGGTCGCGAGGCAGATCGCCGAGGTCTCCCGCACGGGTGCGCAGATCGCGATCGTCATCGGCGGCGGGAACTTCTTCCGCGGCGCCCAGTTGCAGCAGCGTGGTCTCGACCGTGCGCGCAGCGACTACATGGGGATGCTCGGCACCGTGATGAACTGCCTGGCGCTCCAGGACTTCCTCGAGCAGGAGGGCGTGTCGACCCGGGTGCAGACCGCGATCCACATGGGACAGGTCGCGGAACCGTACATCCCCCTCCGTGCCGAGCGACATCTGGAGAAGGGACGGGTGGTGATCTTCGGCGCGGGCATGGGGATGCCGTACTTCTCCACCGACACCACCGCCGCCCAACGCGCGCTCGAGATCAAAGCGGAGGTGCTGTTGATGGCGAAGGCCGTCGACGGGATCTACTCCGACGACCCGCGGACCAACCCCGACGCCGAACTGTTCACGCGGATCGAGCACCGCGAGTGCCTGGAACAGGGACTGAAGGTCGCCGACACCACCGCGTTCAGTCTCTGTATGGACAACAAGATGCCGATCCTGGTCTTCAACCTCCTCACCGAGGGCAACATCGCGCGCGCGGTCGCCGGTGAGGAGATCGGAACCCTCGTCAGCAGCCCGGCCTGAGGCGCAGGACCCCCCACCTCACTCACGTAGAGAACGGAAGACATCACATGATCGACGACACCCTGCTCGAGGCCGAGGAGAAGATGGAGAAGGCCGTCGAGCGCGTCCGTGACGAACTCGCGGCCATCCGCACCGGTCGCGCCAACCCCGGCATGTTCAACCGGGTGCTCTGCGAGTACTACGGGACCCTGACCCCCATCACCCAGATGGCCAGTGTCTCGGTTCCCGAACCCCGGATGCTCATCATCAAGCCGTACGAGATGTCCCAGATCGGGCCGATCGAGAACGCCATCCGCAATTCCGATCTCGGCGTCAATCCGACCAACGACGGTCAGGTCCTCCGCGTGACGGTTCCGCAACTCACCGAGGAGCGTCGTCGCGACCTCGTCAGACAGGCCAAGGCCAAGGCGGAGGACGGCCGCATCGCAGTGCGCGGGGTCCGTCGAAAGGCGATGGACGAACTCAAGCGCATCGTCAAGGACGGCGAGGCCGGCGAGGACGAGGTCAACGCCGCCGAGAAGGAGCTCGACAAGCTCACCCACCGCTTCGTGGCCGACGTGGACGAGCTCGTCAAGGGCAAGGAAGGCGACCTCATGGAGGTCTGACCACCGACGCACCCGCCGACCGACCCCCGAGATCCGAGGAGAATGCCGTGGACACCGCCCCGCCAGGCCCACCCGGGCCCACAGCCGCGGCAGCTGCTCCACCATCGCGGGCGGGCCGGGACCTGACCCGCGCCATCCCCGTGGGCGTCGGGCTCGGGGCGCTGGTCATCGCGAGCATCGCGTTCAACCCCAGGGCCTGGTACCTGGTCGCCGCCGGCGCGGTCGCCATCGGGACCTGGGAGGTGTTCAAGCGTCTCCGGCAGGCCCAGTTCCGGCTCCCGCTCCTGCCTCTGCTCCTGGGCGGGCAGGCGATGGTCTGGGCCGGGTTCTTCGCCGGGGCCAGAGGGGCCTTCGCTGCGTTCGCCGCCACGACGGTTCTGGTCCTGGTCTGGCGGCTGTTGATGGCGGGCCTGACCACGGCACCGCAGAACTACCTCCGGGACGTCTCGGTCGCCGTCTTCGTCCTCGTGTGGATCGCGGTCCCGGGCGCTCTCGGGGCCATGCTCGCGGACGGCGACTTCGGGGCCCAGCGGGTCGTCGCCCTGATCCTGTTGGTGGTGTGTTCGGACGTCGGGGGATACGTCACAGGCGTGCTGTTCGGCAAGCATCCGATGGCGCCCGCGGTGAGCCCCAAGAAGTCGTGGGAGGGCTTCGCCGGCTCGATGGTGTTCGCCATCGTCGGGGGCGCGCTCGTCGTGGTGTTGTTGTTCGACGACAACGTCTTCAAGGGCGTCCTGCTGGGCGTCCTCACCGTGTTCACCGCGACCCTGGGCGACCTCATCGAGTCCCAGGTCAAGCGGGACCTCGGGATCAAGGACATGGGTACGATGCTGCCGGGACACGGCGGGTTCATGGATCGCCTGGACTCGGTCCTGCCCACCGCCGTCGTGGTGTGGATCATCTTCACCTTCGTCGTCCCGACCTGACCGCACCGGGCACCGTCGGCAGGTCAGTGGCCGCGGGCGCTCACCTTGCGCGCTCGGCGGGCACGCATACGGAGCTGGAGGATGCGGAACCCGGCGAACAGCGCCATGATCAGCGCACCGGCGATGGCGGCGAACAGGATCAGCACCCCCAACGGGAGGCTGAACTCGAGGCCGAGATATCGGACGTCGGTCGAGGTGGTGTTCTGCGCGACGAAGACCAGCAGCAGAATCGTCACCAGAGCACCGAGGACCAGCCCCACCCACGCCGATCCGAGTCTGCCGGCCGAGACATCGGGAAGTCCGGCGTCAGGTCCCCGCCCGGCATCCCGGGCCCCTTCGGCGGGCACCGGCGCCGAGGCGGAGGCGTGGGTGTCCTCGAGAGGGGCGATGTCGGTCGACGCCGGATCGTGATCGGGTTCTACGGGGTCATGCGAACGCGTGGGCATGACAGGACTCTATTCCCTCCGCCCGGCCCCCGGCATCCGCTGGCGGTGTGTCGTGCAGACCGGTTTCTGACACAATGGCACCCATCATGGTTGAGCCACTGCCCCTCGTCTTCGACGCCCCCCGGCGGGGTCTTCCCCCTCGTCACTTCGCCGATCTCGACGCCGCGGGCCGGGCCGAGGCGATGGGTGAACTCGGGGTCCCCGCGTTCCGGGGCAAGCAGCTCGCCAACCAGTACTTCGGTCGCCTCGAGGCGGACCCGGGTGCGATGACGGATCTGCCGGCCGGTCTGCGCGAGCAGATCGGTTCGGAGTTGTTCCCGCGCCTGGCCTCCTCGGTCCGGCACATCGCGGCCGACGGGGGCACCACGCGCAAGACCCTGTGGAAACTCCACGACGGGTCGCTGGTCGAGAGCGTCCTCATGCGTTATCCCGACCGCGCCACGCTGTGTATCTCGAGCCAGGCCGGGTGTGGAATGGCGTGCCCGTTCTGTGCGACCGGGCAGGCCGGGCTCCAGCGCAATCTCTCGGCCGCCGAGATTCTCGAACAGGTCCGGGAAGCGGCCCGGGCCATGCGGGACGGTGAGGTCCCCGGGGGGCCGGGCCGACTGTCCAACGTGGTGTTCATGGGAATGGGGGAGCCGCTGGCCAACTACAAGCGGGTTCTCACCGCGGTCCGGGGGATCGTCTCCCCGCCACCGTCGGGGTTCGGACTGTCCCAGCGGTCGGTGACGGTGTCGACCGTGGGGGTGGTGCCCGCCATCCACCGGCTCGCGGAGGAGGGGCTGCACGTCACCCTGGCGGTGTCCCTGCACACTCCCGACGACGAACTGCGCGACACCCTGGTCCCCGTGAACAACAGGTGGCCCGTCAGCGAGGTCATGGACGCCGCGCGGCACTACGCCGACGCCACGGGTCGTCGCGTGTCGATCGAGTATGCGCTGATCCGCGACGTCAACGACCAGACCTGGCGCGGGGAGATGTTGGGTCGACTGCTCACCCAGCGGCTCGGGCCCATGGCTCATGTGAACCTGATCCCGCTCAACCCGACACCGGGCAGTGAGTGGGACGCCAGCCCGAAGCACAAACAGGACGCATTCGTGGCGGCGGTTCGGCAATCCGGGGTGTCCTGCACCGTCAGGGACACCCGGGGTCAGGAGATCGCGGCCGCCTGTGGCCAACTCGCCGCCGAAGGGTGAGGCCGGGGGATGCCAGCCGCTCCGGAGCACAGACGAGGCCGCCGCCCGCGAGATTCGCGGGTGGCGGCCTCGTCGTACCGGGCTCTCAGCGCTTGGCGGGAGCGGTCCCGACCGCGCCGGACGCCGCGGCACCGACCACCGAGTAGTGATCGGCGGGCACCTCGTACACCCTGGCCTTCTTCAGGCTGTCATCCTTCTTCGGGCGCAGCGAGTGGAACATCCAGGCGGCGAGGAACAGGGCGATGGCGACCACCCAGATGTCCTCGACCCGGCCGATGTGGTTGCCGAAGAGCATGGCCAGGAGGAACAGCACGAAGAAGCCGCCCACGGCGAGGCCGACCTTCCTGCTGTGCTGGTGCCAGCCCCATTCAACGGAGGGCTCGTCCAGCGAGCTGATGCCCCCCACGACGATTTCCTTGCTGGTGTGGTGCCCGTCCGCGCTCATGCTCCCCGGTTCTCCTCACGGCTCGCTGGCGGCCCCGCGGGCCGCCGACATCGCGTCCAGTCTGGCACACGCCCGGTGAGGGACTGTGGGTAACCCGCCCGCATCGGGGCCGGGCGTGACCACGCGATGCGGCGCCGGGCGCTCCGGACGTGGACAATGACGAGGTGACCACGCGCGTTCTCATCCTCGGAAGCACCGGTTCGATCGGTACCCAGGCACTGGAGGTGACCTCCGGGGCCGGCCCCGGCCGGTTCGACGTGGTGGGCCTGGCCGCGGGCGGCGGGCGGATCGGGCTGCTCGGCGACCAGATCGCCGCC
>NZ_JAALDV010000019.1:0-9477 GCF_014145045.1 Dietzia sp. DQ12-76 | reverse complement strand
CACAGTGCTCGCGCCGGGCAGAACACCCGTGCCGAGCAGAGCGCGGGCACCGCGGTGCCGGAGCGGGCCGCGGTGCCGGAGCGGGCCGCCGACGACGACACGTTCTGGGCACTCGAGGGTCTGCGGTCCCGCACGTCCGACCCCGGAGCGGTGATGATGGTCGGCAGCGTGCGGACCCCGAAGGGGTATGAAGCCCGGTGGCAGATGGCCGAGCAGGCGGACGACCTGTTCGCCTCGGACTTCGCCGACCGGGCGGAGTCGCTGTCCGCGCTCGCACATCCCGTGCGGCTGCGGATCGTCCAGCGGATCCTGTCCGATGCCGACACGGTGCAGGACCTCGTGGCGACCGGGGAGTTCGGCACCAGCGGGCAGATCTACCATCACCTGCGGCAGCTGTCCTCCCACGGGTGGCTGCGCGCGGCCGGAAGTGGCCGCTACGAGGTGCCCGCGGCCCGCGTCGTCCCGCTGTTGACGATCCTGCTGGGGGTGGACCGATGAGAATCGCACCAGGCCGGGCAGCGGTGGTCGTGGTGGTGGCCTTCGGGGTCGTGGGTGCCGTGCTGGCGACGCTGCTCCGGCCCGGCGTGGGATCGATCGACGGGGACACGCCGACGGAAGGCGACGCCCGGCTGGCCGCCGCGGTGCTGGAGGAGGTCCCCTCTCCCGGTGTGTTCGCCCTCTCCGTTGCCGAGGTGACCCCGCAGGGCACGCGCATCGCCACCGTCGGCGCCCCGCTGGACGGGACCTTCGAGATCGGCTCGGTCACCAAACCGGTCACCGGGATGCTGCTCGCCGACGCCGTGGATCGCGGGGAACTGTCTCCCGACACCACGCTGGGCGAGATCGTCGACATGGGCGAGACCGCGAGCGCTTCCATCACCGTCGGCGAACTCGCGCGGCACGGTTCGGGACTGCCCCGGCTGCCCTTCTCGCTGCGGGGGCTGGTGGACTCCTACCGCTGGCTGCTGTTCGCCCGGAACCCCTACCGCGACTCACCCGCCGACGTGGTGGAGGACGTGCGCTCGTCCTCCGTGGGGGACAAGGATCCGGAGTACTCGAACCTGGGCTTCGCCGTCCTGGGTCACGCGCTGGCCGAGGTCAGCGGCCACGACTACCCGGAACTGGTCCGGACGCGGTTGGCGGAACCCCTGGGCCTGGAGAACTTCCACGTCCCCGCCCCGGGCCAGGGCGGTGCGGCTCCCAACGCCTTCCAGGGGCGTGAGTCCTCCGGCCGGGCCCAGCAGGCGTGGGACGACGCCGGCTACGCGCCGGCCGGTGGCATCCGGGCCGACGCCGCGTCGATGGCGACACTGCTCGACGCTCTCCTGGCGGAAACCGCGCCCGGAGCGGCGGCGCTGCAGCCGGTCACCGACTACGACGACGACAACCGCATCGGCGCCGGATGGTTCACCACCGAGTGGGACGGTCGGGAGATCACCTGGCACAACGGGCAGACCGGCGGGTTCGCCACGTGGGTCGGACTGGACCGGGCGCGAGGGACCGCGATCTTCCTCTCCGGGGCGACGACCCGGGACCTCGCTCCGGCAGGTCAGCAGCTCCTGCGGCGGGCGGGCCAGGGCGACGACGAGTCCGGAGGCGGCCGATGAACGCGGTGCTCATCGTCGTCGTCCTCTTCTACCTCGGCGCGATGGCCGAACTCCTCGCCGCCATCGCCCGCAGTCGGGACCGGCGCAGGGTGCTGTTGGCCGCTCTGGCCGTGATGTTCACCCTGGTCGCGGCCCGGGCCCTGCTGCCGGTGACCGTGGTGACCGTCTGGGGTTGGGTCGCCGCTACGACGGTCTACGCTGCGGCGGCGGGGTTGGCGTTCCTGCGGGCACGACAGCTCCCGTGGATCGACCCCGACGCATCGCGACGGGAACTCACCGGGTCCGCGATCTGGCTTGTCGTTCTCCTGGCCCTGACCGGACTCGCTCTGCGGTCGCTCCTCTGACCACCTGGGGCGTGTGGAACGCAGATCCGTTCGGCCCGTCGTGCATCGGCCACCATCGGTAGATTCGGACCGGGTGATCAGGATGAAGAGTCGGGCAGTCTCGAGGGGCGCGGCCGCGTCACTGCTTCTGGTGGCTTCGATGTCGGTGGTCGGCTGTGCGGAGTGGGGCGACGCGGTGACAGTGGAGCTCCCATCGGGTGACCCGTGGAGTCGGGCCGAGGTCGAACCCCCGGCAGATCCGTCGCCGGTGGAAGAGCGGACGAACGTGAAGCGGGGCGAGAACGGCATTCCGACACTGGACGCCAGCGAGAAGCTCCGAGACAGTGCCTGCGCGAAAGCGGACGACATGATCGCGAGGGACTACTGGGGGCACCACGCGCCCGATGGCAGTGGCGATCCGTTCGTGTTCATCCGTGAGGCCGGCGTCGACTACTCTACGGCTGCAGAGAACTTGTTCTACTCGACTCCGGGCGGGCCCGATCCGGTCGACAGCTGGATGCAGAGTCCCGGTCACAGGGAGAACATCGTCAACCCGGACTTCACCAGGGTGGGCGTCTGCGTGCGGACGGCGCCGTACCAGGGGCTCCCGGAGGCTCATCTCTATGTCCAGCACTTCGCTACTCCGCTATCGGAGAGGTAGCCGACGCCCGAGCACTGTCACCCCCGGAGGCCTAGAGTGGCATCGTGAACCCGGAGATGGTCGTTGACGACGCGACCGGCAGGCTCGTGGATGCCGCCGGCACGGACCCTCGCATCGATGTCTGACGCCTCTGAGCTGCGGCGGGACCTCGACGAGGCACAGGACCGTTTCGAGCAGTATCGGGCGTCCGTGACCACGATGTTCGACGAGCGCGCTGCCGGCGAGCTGTCGCGTGCCCTCGAGGTGGTCCTCCCCGACCTGGCCTTCTACGAAGGGCAGGCCGTCGCCGCGGCGGTGGCGCTCGAGTACCTCGCCGTCGACCCGTCCTGCGTGCCGAAGGTGCTCGCCGATGAGCTCGTGGAACAGCAGGCCGCGCGACGCAGTAGAGAGTTCCTGGCGGGTGTCGCCACGGTGCTCGCCCGAGTGAACCAGCACGTGCCGAGGTGAGCCGCGGCGGCGATCGTGCCCGCGGCAGCCTGATCCACGCGATATCGGGTGTCGCACGTCTGGGAGCAGTCGCACGACTGGAAGCAACGGTTCACATCGCCCAGTCGACCCGGTCCGCCATCCGCGTCAGGCGTTCTCGTCGGGTCGGATCGGTCGGGCCGCGGCCTCACCGACCTCCTCCACGGTCAGGACGGGCGAGGTCATCGAACCTCGAGACGGTGGCTGAGCGGATCGATCCACCCTCACCTCGCCCGCCGCCCACGCGGGCCAGTCTGCCAGCTCGGGTCCTCACCGGGCGCGTGCTTCTCGCACCTCACCCTCGACGAAAGGCCGCCCCGCGGTGTGATTCCGGCAGCCGGTCGCCGTCGCCGAACATCCGGGCGCGGAGGGTGCCGGGTTCCGCCACTCGCGGATACAGTCCGCGGTGCTGGAGCACAGGGATGAGGAACTCGACGACGTCCTCCCAGGTCCCGGGGTTGAGCGCATAGGCCAGGTTGAAGCCGTCGACATCCGTCTCCGCCATGACGTGCTCCAGGGCGTCGGCCACGGTGTCCCCCGACCCCACCACCACGGGGCCGCCCGTCGCGTTGAACCGGGCGCTGTCCCGCAACGTCCACCGGCCGCCCGGGTCAGCGGCGCCCGAGAGGCTCGACACCGTGGTCTGGATGGCATCGGTGGCGACCGGGTCCAGCGGTGCGTCTAGATGTTCCCGGGAGAGGTCGATTCCCGACCAGCCCGAGTTGAGGACCAGATTCCCCGTCTCGGAGGCGTAGGAGAAGACGTCGCGATACTTCGCGGCGGCCGCCGCGTCGGTCTGGTCGACGACGATCGTGAGCAGCGCATAGACGCGTGCGGCGTCCCGCCCTCGCCCCGCCGCCTCCAGTCCGTCGCGGATCCGACCGACCTGCTCACGGGTCTGCGCGAGAGTCGGGGACGCGACGAAGATCGCCTCCGCGTTCTCGGTGGCGAAGCGGACTCCCCGCTCGGAGGCGCCGGCCTGATAGATGACCGGGGTCCGCTGTGCAGAGGGCTCCGACAGATGAATCCCCGGAACCGTGAAGTACGTCCCGTGGTGGTCGATCGGGTGCACCTTCGCCGGGTCGACGAAGGTGTCCCGCTCCGCGTCGAGCACCACCGCGTCGTCCTCCCAGGATCCCTCCCACAATTTGTAGAGGACCTCCAGGTACTCGTCCGCCCGGTCGTAGCGCTCATCGTGGGAGAGCTGGTCGTCCTGGCCCAGATTCCGCGCCGCGCTGGTGAGATACCCCGTGACCACGTTCCACCCCACCCGGCCCCGGGTGAGGTGATCGAGCGTCGACATCCGCCGGGCGAAGGTGTACGGGTGCTCGGCCGACGTGCTCGCGGTGATGCCGAAGCCGAGATGCTCCGTGACGGCCGCCATCGCGCTCACCAGCATCATCGGGTCGTTCATCGGGATCTTGGCCGCAGTCCGCAGGGCCGCATCGGCGCTACCGCCGTAGACGTCGTAGGGCCCGAGTGCGTCCGCGAGGAAGATGCCGTCGAACAGCCCCTCCTCCAGGAGCCGGGCCAGACGGGTCCAGTGCGTGAGGTCGCGATAGTCCCGGGAGCGGTCCGCGGGATGCCGCCAGAGCCCCGGGAGCTGGTGGCCCACCCCGTTGATGGCGAAGGCGTTGAAGCGGATCCTCCGTGGGTGCCGTGGCGCATCGTGAGGGGCGTGGTGTGGCGTGGTCATCGTTCTCCCGGCGCTGGTCGTGGAGGGGGACCACCTCACGAGTCCGAGCGGCCGGTGGACGCATCGACGACATCCCTACGCGAGTATGAACTCGATCAGGTTCGCTCGGGTGTGATCTCAGCCCGTGGCGGGCACCCCGTGTCACGGCTCAGCCTACTCGCGCCGCTGTGCGCGAGGTGGATGCCGAGGTCGGTGCGGCCGGGCAGAAGGTCCTCCCGTAGGGCGCGGGTACCGCGGTAATCCCCGTCCCGGAGGCGACGGAAAGCCGCGACGGGCTCGGTGTCGATACCGTCCAGCCGGGTGCGCAGCCGATGGGCCTGCGCCTCCACGTCCGCACCGGACAGCCCGTCGGCGTCGTAGACGACGTGCAGGTCCAGTACCTCGATCCCGGTGTACCAGAGGACCCCGTGGGTCACGGGGAAGAGCAGGGACTCGATATCGCCGCTCACGCCACGACGCCCTATCGAGCGCTCGTCCTCCCCGGCGGTCACCACGATGAGGGCCTTGCGACCGGCCAGCCCGCCGTCTCCGTAGCGACGGGGTACGCCGAGCTCGGGGTCGAGGTCGCCGTGGGCGAAACCGGTCGTCATCACCCGGTCGAACCATCCCTTCAGGATGGCCGGCGGCCCGTACCACCACAGCGGGAACTGGAAGACGACGAGCTCGGCCGCCGCGATCTTGGCCTGCTCGGCCCGGACGTCGTCGGGAAGGCGGCCCGCGGCGTAGGCGTCAGCGGACAGCTCGACGATCGATCTCGATCGGCCCTCCGGCTCGCCGAGGTCGCGATCGGACAACACGGGGTCGAAGCCCTGCTCGTACAGGTCCGAGGTCTCCACGGTGTACCGCGCGGACAGCGACTCGGTGCCGGTCCGGAAGAGGTGCTCGTTGAGAGAGCCCGGTCGAGGGTGGGCGTACACCCAGAGGGCCGTGCGGGGTTCGGGCGGGTGCGTGATGGTCATGAGCTGCCTTTCGATTCAGTCTCGGGACGTGACGGACACGATGACTCTGGCGAGCACCTCGTGGGCGTGGGTCGTGGTGATCGAGCCGGTGGTCGCGGCCCGGGCGAGGGAATCGCCGGCGCCGAGGATCGCGACCAGATCCGCGGCCTCTATCTCTCCGGCGAACGGGGTCAGCGCCCGGCGGTACTTGGCGAGGAACTGCTCCTCGGCCTCCTGGCGGACCTCGTCCAACGTCGGCGACCCGGCGAGTGCGGAGACGACGTCGGCCAACTCCCGGCCCTCGGCCACGCAGCAGTCGATGTACGCCGCTGCCACGACCTCCGCCACGTCATCGAGCTCGGTCCCTGCGCTCTCGAGCGCGGCGTCGAGTACCTCGTGCTGGCGGGCCTCGAACTCCCGGTACAGCTCGGCGAGCAGACCGCTCCTGTCGCCGAAGTGGTCGTAGACCACCGGTTTGGTGACACCTGCGCGCTGCGCCACCCGTCCGAGGGTGAGGGTGTCGGTCCCCGCCTCGCGAATGAGCGCTCGAGCCTCCGCGAGGAGCTGGGCGCGGCGCTCCTCTCTGGACATCCGACGGCGCGCGGTCGCTCGTGCATCGGTCATGACAGCTCCTCGACAGAGTGGTTACCATCCGTAGGTTACCAAGAGTAGCCTGCTCGATCGCATCGCGCGACCCCGTTGCGGGCGGCGACCCGGCCGACCATCCTCGACCCCGTGGAGGACATGGCTGACCAACAGCACGAGGCGATCCGAGAGGCGTACTCGGCACGGGCGCTGGAGTACGCGGACCTCTTCGGGTCCATGGAGGCGACTCATCCCTCCGACCGGGCGCTGGTGGGCTCGTGGGCCGCCACCCTGACGGGACCAGTGCTCGATGTGGGATGTGGTCCCGGGCACTGGTCGGGCTTCCTGGCCGGGAACGGGGTGGAGGTCAGCGGCATCGACCCGGTTCGGCGGTTCGTCGACCTGGCTCGCCTCCGCCACCCGCATCTGCCCTTCGAGGTCGGTCGGTCGGACGCGCTCGACGTCCCGACGGGCTCCCTCGGCGGGGTGCTCTCCTGGTACTCGCTCATCCACCACCATCCGCGTCACATCCGGGTGTCGTTGGCGGAATTCGCGCGGGCGCTCCGGCCCGGTGGCAGCGTGGCGGTGGGCTTCTTCGAAGGAGTGGGAGGCCAATTCGACCACGCGGTCACGGCCGCCTACCGATGGCCGGTGGCCGAACTCTGCCGGGAGCTGGTCGCGGTCGGATTCGAGGTGCTCGAGACGCACACCCGGACGGCGGGCACCCACAGGCCCCACGGCGCGATCGTGGCACGCAGGACGCGCGACCGATGTGTCCCGGGCCTCATTGCGCGTCGCCTGATCGAGGAGTAGAACTTCTTTCGCGGGAAGAGTAGGTAAGGCACTCCTAAGGTGCCGTCTCGATCTCGCCGCCGGACCGCGCCGTGCGACCCGGGGACCCCGATCAGAACCCAGGTCAGCCGTGTTCCTCGCCAACTTCCTCATCGCCCTCCGTGAAGGACTCGAGGCCGCCCTCATCGTGGGCGTCCTCGTCGCCTACCTCGTCAAGGTGGGCCGCCGGGATCTCCTCCCGCGGCTCTGGGCCGGCGTCGCAGTAGCGGCCCTGATCCCCTTGACCGCGGGCGCGTTCATGACCTGGGGCCCGTACACCATGACCTTCGCCGCCCAGGAGGTGCTGGGCGGCACCCTCAGTCTCCTCGCCGTGGCGCTGATCACCTGGATGGTCCTCTGGATGGGCAGGCACGCCGCCGATCAGAAGGCCGGACTGGAGTCCTCGATGGCCGGCGCGGTGGACGGGAGCGGCCGCGGCATCGTGTGGATCGCACTGATCGCGGTCGGCCGGGAGTCACTCGAGACCGCGATGTTCGTCTGGGCCACGACCCGCTCCACCATGGCGACCTCCGCGGTGGTCCCCGCCGTCGCAGTGCTCTGCGGCCTCGTCGCCGCCGCTGTGCTCGGGGCGGGCGTCTACGCGGGGGCCGTGCGGATCGACATCGGTGCGTTCTTCCGCTGGAGCGGGGTCTTCCTCATCATCGTGGCCGCGGGCATCGTCTCCTACGGCCTCGGCGACCTGCAGGAGGCCTCCGTTCTGCCCGGGTGGGGCACCTGGGCCTACGACCTCTCCCACCTGGTGCCCACCTCCGGAATCGGGCTCGTCGCGTACACGCTCGCGGTGGCGATCGTGAACGTCAACCTCATGCCCACCTGGCTCCAGGTCCTCGGGTGGGCGGCCTACCTCGTCGTCGTCCTGCCCCTGTTCCTCCGCGCCTCACGGCGTCGGCCACGCCGGGCTGCGGACGACGTCACAGGCTCCGTCACGTCATCAGGCACTGTCACCTCCACAGAGGCTGACGCAGACCACACCGTTCCCGCCGACAAGAAAGCCATCACACCGTGAACCGCACCGTCTTCCGCACACCCGTCCTCGCGCTCCCGTTGGGCCTCGGCGCCGCCATGGCGGTCCTCGCCGGGTGCACCGCCAACACCGCGTCCTCCGGGCCGGGCGGCGCGGAGCCCCTGGAGGTGACGATCAACGGCGCGCAGTGCGAGGTCTCGGCCGCGGAGGTCCCGTCGGGGACGGCCCGCTTCACGCTGGTCAACGCGGGAACCGAACCCAACGAGTTCGAGATCCTGGCCGACGACAAGCTCCGGATCGTGGGGGAGCGGGAGAATCTCGGCCCCGGAACGACCACCGACTTCACCGTCGTGCTCGAGCCCGGTACCTACTACACCGCCTGCAAGCCCAACATGGTCGGCGAGGTCACGGGCGTCGCGGAGTTCACCGTGACGGACTCCGGCGAGGAGATCGAGGTCTCCGAGGACGAGCAGGCCCTGCGTGACGAGGCGGTGGTGGCCTACACCGCCTACGTCCGGGATCAGGTCGGAGCTCTTCTCACGCGCACCGAGGAGTTCACCACCGCGTACACCGAGGGCGATCGCGACCTGGCCCGCTACCTGTACCCCCGGGCGCGCATGCACTACGAACGAATCGAGCCCACCGCCGAGGCCTTCGGCGACATCGACCCGGCGATCGACCTCCGTGAGGCCGACTCGCAGGAGCTGGGCGGCGAGTGGACCGGCTGGCACGTGCTCGAGAAGGACCTGTGGTTGCCCGCCGGGCAGCGCGCGCTCTCCCCGGAGGAGGGTCGGGAGATGGCCGATGCCCTGAACCGCGAGACCCGGAAGCTGTACGACCTGGTGTACGCCGAGGACTTCACGATCAGTCTCGACGAGATCTCCAACGGCGCCATCGCGCTGCTCGAGGAGGTGGCGACCACCAAGATCACGGGCGAGGAGGAGATCTTCTCGCACACGGACCTCTATGACATCCAGGCCAACCTCGAAGGGGCGTCGGTGGCCTTTGGAACGGTCCGCGACCTCGCCGAACAGAAGGACCCCGAGTTGGTCGCCGAGATCGACTCGCGTGTCGACTCCCTCGCCTCCACCCTCGACGGCTACCGCGGCGGAGACGACGGGTTCGTGCCGTTCACCGACCTCGACGCCGCCGAGCGCAAGCAGCTCTCGGATGCCGTCAACGCCCTGCGCCGGCCACTGGCGACGCTCACGGAGGTCGTGGTCGGCTGATATGGACGACAGAGACGTGCACGGGCCCTCCGGCCACCATCCCCCGGGCGGCGACGCGAACCCGGGCGGCGCCACAGAACCGGGCAGCGCCACAGACCCGGGAGGCACTGCGACCCGGGGGTTCACCCGCCGCGCGGTGCTGGTCGGCGGCCTCGCC
>NZ_JAALDV010000197.1:0-2490 GCF_014145045.1 Dietzia sp. DQ12-76 | reverse complement strand
CGCGGCGGACAGCCCCGCGGCGGCCGTGGCCAGGGCGGTGCTCCACGGGACCGGCACCAGGCCACCGTCCCGGCCCCGGATCATCGGGGTGGTGAGGCGGTCGGGCCGCGTGGCGTAGACGAAGGCCCAACGACCCTTGTCGCAGTTCCACTCCTCGTTGACGTCCGGATCGTCCCCGGCGAGTCTGCGCAGTACCTTCCCGCGGCGGTGATCGGTCCGCTGCCCGCACCCGCTGGCGCAGTGCTCGCAGACACCGGGGCTCGAGACCAGGTCGAACGGACGTGCACGGAAGCGGTACGCGGAGCCGGTGAGCGCGCCGACGGGGCAGATCTGGACGGTGTTGCCGGAGAAGTACGACTCGAACGGCTCGTCCCCGTAGACGCCCACCTGCTGTCGGGAGCCCCGTTCCATCAGGTCGATGAACGGGTCGCCCGCGATCTGATCCGAGAACCGGGTGCACCGGGCGCACATCACGCAGCGCTCGCGGTCGAGCAGGACCTGGGACGAGATGGCGATGGGTTTGGGGAACGTGCGCTTGGCCTCGGTGAAGCGCGAGTGGCCGTGGCCGCTGGAGAGCGCCTGGTTCTGCAGCGGGCACTCCCCGCCCTTGTCGCAGACCGGGCAGTCCAGCGGGTGGTTGATGAGCAGGAGCTCCATGACCCCGCGTTGGGCCTTGTCCGCGATCTCGGAGGTGAACTGGGTGCGCACCACCATGTCCTCGGTGACCGGGGTGGTGCAGGAGGTCACGGGTTTGGGGGCGCCCTCGACCTGGACGATGCACTGGCGGCAGGCGCCGGCCGGTTCGAGCAGCGGGTGGTCGCAGAACCGGGGGATCTGCACCCCGAGGCGTTCGGCGGCGCGGATCACCAGCGTGCCGGCCGGCACGGAGACGCGTCGGCCGTCCACGGTGAGGGTGACGAGGTCGTCGTTCTGCTCGGGCGCCAGGTCGGCCACGGTGTCGTCGGCGCGGGGGGTGATCTTGTTGGCCACGGTGTCGTCGGCGGTGCTGCCCGAGGGGGTGGCCGGGCGGTCGGGTGCGGCGTCACCTGCGGTCATCGGGCCACCTCCTCGGCCGGGGCGAAGACGGTGGAGCGGCGGTGGTCGAAGGGGCACCCGCCGGGGATGTGGGCCAGGTACTCGTCGCGGAACAGCGCGATGGAGGACATGATCGGGGCGCCGGCGGCGTCGCCGAGTGCGCAGAACGATTTGCCGACGATGTTGTCCGAGATGTCGAGCAGTCGGTCCAGGTCGCTCTCGGTCGCGGTCCCGTCCTCGAGCCTGCGCATGATCTGCACCAGCCAGAACGTGCCCTCGCGGCAGGGGGTGCACTTGCCGCACGACTCGTGGGCGTAGAACTCCGTCCAGCGCAGCACGGCCCGCACCACGCACGTCGTGTCGTCGAAGATCTGCAGCGCCTTGGTGCCGAGCATGGACCCCTCGGCCGCGCAGCCCTCGTAGTCCAGGGGCATGTCCAGCTGGGCGTCCGTGAGGAGGGGGGTCGAGGAACCGCCGGGGGTCCAGAACTTGAGCGTGTGCCCCTCCCGGATCCCGCCGGCGTGCTGCAGGAGTTCGCGCAGGGTGATGCCGAGCGGCGCCTCGTACTGCCCGGGCCGGGTGACGTGGCCCGACAGCGAGTACAGGGTGAAGCCGGGGGACTTGTCCGAGCCCATCGATCGGAACCACTCGGGTCCGCGCTGGAGGATCGACGGAACGCTCGCGATGGACTCGACGTTGTTGACCACGGTGGGACAGGCGTAGAGACCGGCGACGGCGGGGAACGGCGGTCGGAGCCGGGGCTGTCCGCGCCGGCCCTCGAGGGAGTCCAGGAGTGCGGTCTCCTCTCCGCAGATGTAGGCGCCCGCCCCGGCGTGGACCACGATGTCGAGGTCGAACCCGCTGCCCAGGATGTCCCGGCCCAGGAACCCGGCCTCGTACGCCTCGGCGACCGCGGTCTGCAGACGCCGCAGGACCGGCACCACCTCGCCGCGGAGGTAGATGAACGCGTGGGAGGAGCGGATGGCGTACGCGGCGATCACCATCCCCTCGATCACGACGTGCGGGGTGGCCAGCATGAGGGGCATGTCCTTGCAGGTGCCCGGCTCGGACTCGTCGGCGTTGACCACCAGGTACTTGGGCCGGTCTGCGGGGTCGGAGGCCCGGGGATCCCCGGGTGTGTCGGTGCTGTCGGGACTCCCGGAGCCGGGGGCCTGGGGGATGAAGCCCCACTTGCGACCGGTGGGGAACCCCGCCCCGCCGCGACCGCGCAGACCCGCGTCGAGGACGGTGGAGATGACCTGATCCGGGCCGGCGGCCAGGGCGTTGCGGAGCCCGGTGTAGCCGTCGTGTGCCAGATAGGTCTCGAGCGTCCAGCTGTCCGGTGCGTCCCAGTAGCGACTGAGGTACGGCGCGAGCGGCATGTCAGACCTCCTCCTCGTCGGCGTCGGCGGGCGCCTGCATCCCGGCCGATCCCGCGGCCCGCAGGCCGGCGAG
>NZ_JAALDV010000196.1:0-1526 GCF_014145045.1 Dietzia sp. DQ12-76 | reverse complement strand
GAGTGCCCGTCGAGCCCGAGGTGCTCACCACCAGCGCCGTCCGGTCGTCGACGGGGTCACCGGGCCGCATGGCGCCCGAGAGCAGGCGCGTGCGTACCGGATCGTCGGACGGGACGGGCAGCAGGGCGGGACCACGGTCGTCGAGCAGCTGCTCGAACTCGGGGAACAGCTCGGCCACCGCCGGGCCGCCGGGCACGGGCAGCACGCGCAGTTCGCGGGTGGCGGGCATGGACCGGTCCGGCGTCGTCAGTAGTAGTAGGGGAAGTCGTCCCAGTCCGGGGCCCGCTTCTCCAGGAACGCGTCCCGGCCCTCCACGGCCTCGTCGGTCATGTACGCCAGTCGGGTGGCCTCGCCGGCGAACACCTGCTGGCCCATCAGTCCGTCGTCGGTGAGGTTGAACGCGAACTTGAGCATCCGCTGCGCGGTGGGCGACTTGCCGTTGATCAGCCGCGCCCACTCGATCGCGGTGCTCTCCAGCTCGGCGTGGTCCACGACCCGGTTCACGGCGCCCATCTGGAACATCTCCTCGGCCGTGTACGCCTGACCGAGGAAGAAGATCTCGCGCGCGAACTTCTGGCCCACCTGCTTGGCCAGGTAGGCGCTGCCGTATCCGGCGTCGAAGGACCCCACGTCGGCGTCGGTCTGCTTGAACCGGGCGTGCTCGCGGGAGGCCAGGGTCAGGTCGCTCACCACGTGCAGCGAGTGCCCCCCGCCCGCCGCCCACCCGTTGACCAGGCAGATCACCACCTTGGGCATTGTGCGGATGAGTCGCTGCACCTCCAGGATGTGCAGACGTCCGCCCTCGGCCTTCACCCGCGCCTGGTCGACCTTGTCCGCCGTCGCGCCGGCCACGTCCGAGTCGTGCTCGGTGGAGTACTGGTACCCGGACCGCCCACGGATGCGCTGGTCCCCGCCCGAGCAGAACGCCCAGCCGCCGTCCTTGGCGCTCGGCCCGTTGCCGGTGAACAGCACGGTCCCCACGTCGGGGGAGCGGCGCGCGTGGTCGAAGACCCGGTACAGCTCGTCCACGGTGTGCGGGCGGAAGGCGTTGCGCACCTCGGGGCGGTCGAAGGCGATCCGCACGATTCCGTCGGCCCGGCTCTCGCCCACGTGACGATGGTAGGTCAGGTCCGTGAGGTCCTCGCCGCTGCGAAAGCCCTCGACCTCCCGCCACTGCGACGGATCGAACGGGTTCGCGGTCTCGCCCTGCGCTGCGCTGCTCTCGGTCATGGGGTCGACGTTAGCGTGGAGGCATGACATCCGTACCGGGCCCCGAGTCGATCGACGATCTGCTCGCCCGCGTCCACGTGGTGGCCCTGCCGATGCGGGTCCGGTTCCGTGGCGTCACCGAGCGGGAGGTGGCACTGGTCGAGGGGCCGGCCGGGTGGGGCGAGTTCGGTCCCTTCCCGGAATACGACGACCCCGAGGCCGCCCACTGGCTGCGCTCCGCGCTCGAGATGGCGTGGCAGGGCCCGCCGACGCCGCTGCGCTCGCGGGTCGCCGTCAACGCGACGGTCCCCGCGGTC
>NZ_JAALDV010000195.1:0-2771 GCF_014145045.1 Dietzia sp. DQ12-76 | reverse complement strand
GACGGCGTCGATGCTCCCGGCCAGTCCGCCGGGCAGCTCGGTCCCGGCCCCGGCAGCGGCGTCCTCCAGGGCGCCGCCGGCCTCGGCCGACCCCACCACCACGTCATGCCAGAACGACAACTCATGCGGATAGAGCTCTCCGGCCTCCTGGCGCTCGGCCATGGCGGCGAAGTACCCCCCGGCCAGCTGCACGCTGAGTACCGGGAAGAGGTACTCGGGTATGGAAAGCGATCCGAGTCCGATGGTGCCCGACCCGAGCGATCCGGTCGGGTTCACGTACACCGAACCGGGCAGACTTCCCGAGGACGCCACGGAGGCGGCCGCGGACCCGCCCGCCGATCCCAGGGCCTCGAGGGGCGCCACGGAGCCCAGGACCTGACCCACGGACAGTGCGGTGTCCGGCACGACGCCGCTCCCGAGATCCCGTAGCCCCTCGGATCCCGCCCCGACGCCAGGGTTCCCGATGACGATCTCGTCGGGGATCAGTCCGATGAGGCCGTCGACGCTGCTGTTGCCGGTCTGGGTGGGCAACGAGGAATCGGAGCCCGAGGTCTCCTGCCCGTGGGCCGCGGCCGGGATACCGACGGCCGCCAGTGCGGTTGCGGCGACGACCGCGCCGATGCGCCTCGCCCGGAGTCCGGAAACACTGTTCTGGGGCATGTGTGCTGGCCTCTCGTCACGAGCAGGGCCCTCCGGCCCACGCACGCAAAGCGTACTACTACAAGGTCGGCCCCCTGGGCCGGGTGTCATCGCGGGCCGGCCGCCCGGACGGACACACCCGGGGCGGGCGCGCGGCCGGACGGGTCCCAGGTCTACTGGAGCGCCGAACTCAGTCGCGCGACGTTGTCCACATAGCGCCCCGGCCAGGGTCGGCGCTGCCAGGTCTCCAGGTCGAGAGAGGTGCTGTCCTCGAGGTAGGCGTCCACCGCCTCGTTCATCTCGGCCACCGCCTCTCCGCCGAGGACCAGCAGGCTGATCTCGAAGTTCAGGTTGAACGACCGCTGGTCCATGTTGCTCGACCCCACCACCCCGGTGAAGTCGTCGATCAGCAACATCTTGGTGTGCAACACGGCGGGCGAGCGGAACCTGTTGATCCGGACCCCGGCCTCGAGCAACGCACGGAAGTAGGAGCGCTGGGCGTGGTGGACCAGGAACTGGTCGGCGTGTTCGGGAACGAACAGTTCCACATCGACACCCCGGAACGCCGCCGACGTCACCGCGTGGAGCAGCGCCTCGTCCGGGACGAAGTACGGACTGACGATCCTGATCCGATGCTCGGCCTGGCCGATGAGCTGGGTGAACATCCGCAGGTTGGGTTGCGTGCGGTACCCGGGCCCGGACGGGACGAGCTGAAACGCGCTGACCGGGTCGCCGGCGGTCGGGTCGCCCGCAGGACGACCGGCCGCCACCGGTAGTCCCCGGGACAGTTCCTCGAGCGTGCCGATGACCTCCCCGCACTCGGAGTACCAGTCCACGAGGAAGACCCCGTCCATCGCGCGGACGATCTCCCCCCGGACCTCCATCATGAGGTCCACCCACTCCCGCCCCAACCGGGCGTTGCGGGGACTGCCGTAATTCCGGGCGATGAGGTTCTGGGAACCGATGAACCCGCGGTCTCCGTCGACGATGAGCATCTTGCGGTGGTTGCGGAGGTCGGGCCGCCGGAACCTGCCCACGAACGGGTTGATCGGCAGCATGAGGTGGAGTTCGACCGGGGTGCGACGCAGACGCCGGCGGAGCAGCGCGAATCCCCGGTACCTCAGCGAACCGAGGTGATCGACCAGCACCCGCACCGCCACCCCCCGCTCCGCGGCCTCGACGGCGGCGCCGAAGAAGTCATCGGTCTCGTCATCCCAGGACTGGGCGTAGAACTCGATGTGCACGTGGTCACGGGCGGACCGCACCGCCGCCGTCATCGCCGCCAGCGACGCGGAGTAGTCCGAGTGCAGCGCCACGAAATCTCCTGACATGCAGGGGATCGCCGTGAGCGTACGGTTCATCTCGAGGATGGTCCGCACGCCGGGATCCACCCGCACAGAGTCCGGAACCGTGGGCTGGTCCTCGAGGGCCTCCTCGTAGAGCCTGTTGGCCTCCGCCTGGATGATGTGTCGTCGTCCGGTGATGTACGGGTTGCCCAGCAGCAGGAACAGCGGCACCCCGACGATCGGGATGAACAGGATCACCAGCAGCCAGGCCTGCGAGGACGCCGGTTGCCGGTTCTCCGGGACCATGCCCAGGGCCAGGATCTTGAGCGCGTACTCGGTGATGAGCAGGGCCGAGGTCACACCCGCCGGGAACGGCAGGAAGGCCAGTCGCTCGACCAAGGGGTTCATGTGCCGGGCCGGGACAGGACGGCGCCTCTGGCGAGGGATCGGGGATCGACGACGCGACCGTCGGTCATGGTCCAGCGCACCACTCCCGCCAGTGCCCTCTGGGCATATACCGCGTCGGCCGATCCGAGCTCGCGGGCGCCGGGGAGGACGACGAACGCCTCGTCGTCGGCGACGGCCGCGAAGTCGGCCCGCAGGCCCGTCCGGATCTCCCCCCGGTCCTCGAGCCCGACGATCGCGGCCGTCCTCCCTGACATCCAGCAGGCCACGTCCGCGAGATCGCACCCCCTGCGCCGCGCCTCCGTCCACACGACCGACAGTCCGAGCCGGGCGGAGGCGATCGCGTCGATGGTGCCGTCTCGCAGTGCGTCCCAGAGGAGCTCGCGAGTGGCGGCGTCCCGGATCGGGGGGTCCAGCTCGGCGCCGGCGGTCCCCCCGTGG
>NZ_JAALDV010000194.1:0-9696 GCF_014145045.1 Dietzia sp. DQ12-76 | reverse complement strand
GCTCGGCGGACAGGAGCGACCGGATCGCCGGCGCGCGTCGATCCCACCTGTCCGCCGACCGCGTCATGACGGCCGGCACCGGCCGGCGGATGTTCCAGCTCATCACGTGGAGGCACGGTTCGCGCACGCGGCCGATGAGTGACGACGGCTCGGGCGGCGCGGCCTGGGCGACGCCGGGGTCGTGCGGTGCCATCGTGCGGTCCTCGAATCCGGAGCGGGTGGTGGATGCCCAGTCTATTGGTGAGGCCGACGTCGTGCCGATGCCGCTGCCGCCGGCCGTGCAGGACCTGCGCGAGTGCGCTCTACTCCGGCTCCGCGTCCCAGGCGGTCTCTGGTGAGCCCCGGCGATTCCTCACACGCCTGAGGTCGTCCGCGGCCCCGGCGTGCGACGACGCCAGAAGCTCAGGTGGATGACCCCGCTGGGGGAGGGTGTCGACTCGATGTGGAACCGCTCCTCGAGCCCCTCCACCCCGTCCCACAATCGTTCACCCCGACCCAGGATGACGGGCACCACGACGATGTGCATCTGGTCGATCAGGTCCGCCCGGAGGAACTGACGGATCGTGCTCGCTCCCCCGCCGATGCGGACGTCCAGGCCACCTGCCAGTTCGCGCGCGGCGTCGAGCGCCGTGGCGGGGTCGGCGTCCATGAAGTGGAACGTGGTGCCGCCGTCCAGCTCCAGCGTCGGCCTGGGGTGATGGGTCAGGACGATCACCGGCGTGTGGAAGGGCGGGGTGTCTCCCCACCAGCCACGCCACGGGTCGTCCCCCCATGGACCCCGGGTGGGGGAGAACTTGTTACGGCCCATGATCTCCACGCCGACACCCGTGTTCCATCGGCTCGCGAACGTCTCGTCGACCCCGACCGAGGCCTCTCGGTCCCCGTGGAATCCCATGTCCTGAAAGGTTCGTGTCGGTAGCGCCCACTCCAACAACCGGTGCCCGGCGTGACCGAAGGGCGCCTCGAGGCACTGCCCCTCCCCCGTTCCGAACCCGTCCAGCGAGACGGAGAAGTTGTGGACCCGGACCAGTTGCCTCCGGACCCCCGGCTCCCCTTGTCCGGCGGCGAGCTCGGCGACGTGGGCCGCGAGGTTGGCCAGGGTCTGCTCGCCGCCCTCGACGGCGTGGTACTCCTGCGCCGCGCGATCGCGGAGCTCCCTCGTGGGGAAGATCGTGCGGAACTCGACACGGGTCCCCCCGCCCTCGGACTCGAAGTCCAGGACGGACTCGAACGCCTCCGGATCCTCCGCGGACTCGCCGTGACGCAGCGCGATCCGCTCCGACGGGACGATCTCGCGCCAGGTGATCCACTCCTGGTAGTCGGTTCCGTCCGGGCCGTGCATCACGAAGTCCCACACACCGTTCTCGCGGAACTCGAAGGACCGGGTGGTGGTGGTGAACCCCTCCGGTCCCCACCACCGGGCCAGGTGCTGCACCTCGGTGAACGCGCGGAACACCAACTCGCGCGGCGCGTCGATGTATCTCGTGATGACGATCTCGCGGTCCTCGGTCTCCCGCCCGGCCGGGTCGCCCCGCCTGTTCTCCCCCATGGTCTATTCCTCCTCGGCCCGCGCGATCTCGCGGACGTAGTCGTCCAGCCTGTCGAAGCTCTCGTTCCAGAACCGCTCGAACCCGCCGACCCACTCGTGGACGGGTCGGAGCCCGCCGGGATCGAGGTGGTAGATGCGCTGCTTGCCCTCGCGTCGGTCGCGCACCAGGCCGACCTCGCGGAGCACGCGCAGGTGCTTGGAGGCTCCGGGCTGGGTGATCCCCAGCTCCACAGCCACCTCGGTCGCCGGCCGCTCACCCTCCCGCAGGAGCACCAGGATCTCCCTGCGCTGTGGTTCGGCGATCGCGTTGAACACGTCCGAGGTGGTGGATGCGCGTGCCATGACAGGGATCATATTCCTATATAGGAAATTATCAAGACTCTCGTCGCCTCGACGTTGTGCGGCACCTGCTCAGCAGGTGGGCGTGGGGGCCACCCGGTTCCAGCGGTCGAGGGTCCAGGAGACGAGCTGCGGGGTCAGCGGGGAGTCCGCGGCGACCACTCCGTTGTGGTCCCGGCCGGGGAAGGTCCGATAGTCGAGCGGTTCACCGTCCGCGCATCTGGCGTCCACCCACTCCTGTTGCATCGCCGGTTTGACCAGCGGGTCGGCCAGCCCCTGGGCGATCAGCACGGGCGCCGGCCACGGGCCGGTCGGCGAGTTCTCCCGCAGCTTCTCCCCCAGATCGCCGTCGAGCACCGAATCGGGGAACACCTGCTCCGGGATCTGGGTCCCCCGGACCAGCGCGGCGATCGCGTCCTGCTCGTTGAAGCACAGCTCGCCGATCTTCTCCACGCCGTGCGCGGTGCCCGGGTTGAGCCGCCCGGCCAGATCCAGCTCGGGGAAGACCTCGTTCCACGAGTGGGCGATGTAGGCGGAGACCGTCTTACCGCCCACCTCGCCCTTGCTCATCTCGGCGAGGGTGTAGAGGTCGGTGGCGGGGGCCATACCGGCTATGCCGAGCACCGTGAGTTCGGGGGCGTAGTCCTCGGCGATCTGGCCGGTCCACAACGCACCGTGCCCGCCCTGGGAGTGCCCCCAGACCACGGTGTCGCTGCTGAGGTTCAGGCCGTCGAGCTGCTGCGCGGCGCGGGAGGCGTCGAGGACGTTGCGCGCCTCCACCTCTCCGACCAGGTACGGGTGCATTCCCGGCGTGCCCAGACCCGAGTAGTCCGAGATCACCCCCGCCCAGCCGTGCTGGATCACCATCTGCGTGAGCGCCTCTCCCGCACCGTCGGCGAACGGGGTGGGACTCAGCGACGGCGCGCATCGCGGGACGATGCCGGTGGTCCCGTGCGCGACGCTGAGCAGCGGGAGGGGGTCCGCGGTGCGGTCACCCGGGGCGATGACGGTGCCGCTCACGGCCACGACGGAGTCGTCCGGCGCTGTACTGGTGTAGAGGATGCGCCAGGCGTCGGCCCCGGGGGGGACGCCGACGGTGAGGGTCTCGGCCTTGAGCAGCATTCCGGCTTCGGCGGGTAGTGGCTCCGAAGAGGTGTAGAAACCGTCGGGTGCCGGGCGGTCGTCCCCGCGCAGCAGCACGGCGCTGCCGATCGCGAGCGCGACCACCACCAGGAAGACCGTCACCGCGAGGATCGTCCGTCCCCATCGGCGGAGGAGTCCCGACTCCGCCCTGTCGGTCGCTCGTGACCGTCGGCGGTGGAACCATGGATCCACAAGCCCGCGCAGCCCCACGAACACCAACCACGCGCCCACCGCGTACCTGATCAGCTCGATCGCGAGAACCGGCCAGACCAGGCACAACAGCCCCAACAGGACGGCGGCGGTGCCGCTGAACAGTCCCGCCACCCGGCGGTCGGTCTCGCTCCGGACCGCCGCCACGATCGTGTGGACCCCGTGCACGATCAGCGCGGTGACCATGACCCAGAGCAGGCTGCGAATACTCGCGGACTGCCACACCAGCACCACGATTCCCGCCACCACCATGGCAACACCGGTGAGCATCCGCGTCCACCGCCGGGAGTGTCCGGCGCCGTCGACGCCGATCACCGTCGCGAGTCCGACGACGACGAGACCGATCCCCGCAAGCCTGACGATCTCCGGGAGGTCGAGGTGGGCCAGGATCACCAGGGCTCCCAGGGCGATCGACGCGATCGCCAGGATGATCCCCGCGGCCCGCCTGTTCCTCCCGACCCGTTCGTCGACCTTCTCGCTCATCGTCATCCCCTCGCACCGGGCTCGGATCCTCATGCCGACGGCACGGAACGCCCAGATGTGAAGATATCCCTTACCAGCGTGCGTCATGGTTATGCCGGGGATGTCGGCGGCGCACACTGGACGTCATGGACGATCTGCGAGTGATGCCCGGCCCGGGCCTCTCCCACGGTCTCCGCGTGCCCGCAGGAGAGCTCGTCGAGCAGTTCTCGCGGTCCTCGGGACCCGGCGGTCAGGGTGTCAACACCACGGACTCCCGTGTGCAGTTGAGCCTGGACCTCGCCACGACCACGGCCCTGAACGACGCCCAACGCGCCCGCGCTCTCGACCGGCTCGCACCGTCGCTCGCGGGCAGCGTCCTCACCGTCGCCGCGTCGGAACACCGGTCCCAGCGGCAGAATCGGCGGGCCGCGCGGGACCGACTCGCGGCCCTGCTCCGGGAGGCGCTCGCCCCCGACGCGGTCCGGCGGCCGACACGGCCGACCTACGGATCGCGCCTACGTCGACTGGAGGCGAAGAGTCGACGCTCACAGGCCAAAGCGGCCCGGAGACGCCCGGGCGCATCGGACTGACGCCACCCCCTACGGTCTGAACCCACTACTGGTCGGGGCCGGCCCAGTAGGAGAGCTGTTCGGTGGAGACCTTCGTGAGCCACATCTGCCACAGCGGGCCGAACGACACCCTTCGCACCCCAAGGTTCCTGAGGACGGCGAGGTCACCGGCGCCGTGGCCCTTCACGGGATGAGCGGTGACGTTGACCGGGATCGAGACCGCCCGCACGAGCCTGGTCACCTGATCCGCGGAGGTGAGGCCCACCGGGTAGACCGAGCGCGCACCCGCCTGTTCCATCAGCACGATGCGCTCGGCCGCCTCGGCGAGAGGGTCGGAGAAGACCTCGCCGCCCAACTTGACCGCGTCGGTGCGGCCGTTGATCACGAAGGGCACCCCGGCGTCGTCGGCCGCCCGGCGGGCGGCGGCGATGTAGTCGGCGTGCTCGTGCTTGTCGCGGACCCGGTCGCCCTCACCGTGGACCACGTCCTCGATGTTGGCGCCGACCGCGCCGGCCTCGAGCAGGCGGGCGATCAGCTCGTCCGGGGCGAGTCCGTAGCCGGATTCCACGTCCGCGCTCACCGGGAGGTCGACCGACCTGGCTATCCTGCCCACCACCTCGAGGTACTCGCCGAAATCCATCTGTTCGCCGTCGGCGCTCCCGATCGCGTCGGCGACCGGGTGGCTCCCCACGGTGAGTCCCTCGAACCCCACGGCCGCGGCGATCCGGGCACTCCAGGTGTCCCAGACGGTGGGGAGGACTACCAGGTCGCCCGACTCGTGCAGAGCTGCCAGTTCCCGTGCTCGTCGATCCACATCGGTCATCGTCGACGCCTCCTCGGCTGTAGCTGTCCCACGAGCCTAGGCCTGTTCGGCACGCCGCGTTCAGGACCCGGAGGGCACGCCCCGGTCGGGGTCCCCAACTCCGGAAAACGCCGCGAAGGCGTGCGCTGTCGGTCACAGTGCAGGGTGACGCCGAGACGATCACCGAACGCGCATGTGCACCGATCGACCACACCGGGGGTTATGGCGACGCCGACCCGGCTCGGGTGATGATGGTGCAGGCGTGCTGATGCCGTTCCACAAGAACACGATCAGCCTGAAACGAAGAGAGCCGACATGACCCAAGGCAGACAGAAGATCATCTACACCCTCACCGATGAGGCACCACGACTGGCCACGGAGGCCTTCCTCCCGGTCGTCCGCACGTTTGCGGACGCCGCCGACATAGACGTCACGACGAGCGACATCTCGGTCGCCGCCCGCATCCTGGCCGCGTTCCCCGACCGGTTGACCGACGAGCAGAAGGTGCCCGACAACCTGGCCGAGCTGGGTGAGCTGACCCAGAAGCCCGGCACCAACATCATCAAGCTCCCCAATATCAGCGCCTCGGTGCCCCAGCTGAACACCGCGATCGCGGAGCTCCAGGCCAAGGGTTACGACATCCCCAAGTACCCGTACGATCCCAAGACCCCGGAGGAGGTCGAGGCCGCCGAGCGGCTCTCGGCATGCCTGGGCAGTGCCGTGAACCCGGTGCTCCGCCAGGGCAACTCCGACCGCCGCGCCCCGAAGGCTGTCAAGGAGTACGCCCGGGCAAACCCGCACTCGATGGGCAAGTGGTCGATGGCGTCGCAGACCCACGTCGCGCACATGACGCACGGCGACTTCTACGCCGGCGAGAAGTCGATCATCCTCGACCGGGCCTGCGACGCACGCATGGAGGTCGTGACCCCGGACGGCGAGACCCACGTCCTCAAGACGGTCCCCCTCGAGAAGGGCGAGGTCGTCGACTCGATGTTCATGAGCAAGAAGGCGTTGCTCGAGTTCTACGAGGAGCAGCTCAACGACGCCAAGGAGACGGGCGTCATGTTCTCGCTCCACGTCAAGGCCACCATGATGAAGGTCAGCCACCCCATCGTGTTCGGTCACGCCGTGAGGGTCTTCTACAAGGAGGCCTTCGCCAAGCACCACGATCTGTTCGAGGAGCTGGGCATCAATGTCAACAACGGCATGGTCGACCTCTACAACAAGATCGATTCGCTTCCCTCCTCCAAGAAGGAGGAGATCATCGAGGACCTGCACCGGTGCCACGAGTACCGGCCGGAGCTCGCGATGGTCGACTCGGCGCGCGGCATCACCAACTTCCACTCCCCCTCGGACATCATCGTCGACGCGTCCATGCCCGCGATGATCCGCATCGGCGGGAAGATGTACGGTGCCGACGGCCGTAAGAAGGACACCAAGGCGGTGATCCCCGAGTCCACGTTCGCGCGGATCTACCAGGAGATCATCAACTTCTGCAAGACCAACGGGGCGTTCGACCCCACCACGATGGGCACCGTCCCGAACGTCGGCCTCATGGCCCAGAAGGCCGAGGAGTACGGCAGCCACGACAAGACCTTCGAGGTGCAGTACGACGGGGTCGCGAACATTGTCGACGCCGCCACCGGCGAGGTCTTGTTGTCCCAGAACGTCGAGGCCGGCGACATCTGGCGCATGTGCACCGTCAAGGACGCACCGATCCGCGACTGGGTCAAACTCGCCGTGGACCGCGCCCGCGCGTCCGAGATGCCCGCGGTCTTCTGGCTGGACCCGTACCGGCCGCACGAGAACAACCTCATCACGCTGGTCAAGAAGTACCTCGAGGACCACGACACCGAGGGCCTGGACATCCAGATCATGTCGCAGGTGCGTGCCATGCGGTACACCCTCGAGCGCGCGTGGCGTGGCCTGGACACCATCTCGGTGACCGGCAACATCCTGCGCGACTACCTCACCGACCTCTTCCCGATCCTCGAGCTGGGCACCAGCGCCAAGATGCTGTCGATCGTCCCACTCATGGCGGGCGGCGGGCTCTACGAGACCGGCGCGGGAGGGTCGGCGCCGAAGCACGTCCAGCAGCTGGTGGAAGAGAACCACCTGCGGTGGGATTCGCTCGGTGAGTTCCTCGCCCTCGGGGCGAGCCTGGACGACCTCGGCCGGAAGGACGACAACCCCAAGGCCACGATCCTGGCCAAGACGCTCGACACCGCCACCGGCAAGCTGTTGGAGAACCGGAAGTCGCCGTCCCGCGTCACCGGCGAGCTCGACAACCGGGGTAGCCAGTTCTGGCTCGCGCTGTACTGGGCCCAGGAGCTCGCCGAGCAGACCGACGATTCGGACCTGGCCGCACACTTCGCCCCGTTGGCCGAGAAGCTCACGGCCGACAAGGACACGATCCTCGGCGAACTGCTCGAGGTCCAGGGCAAAGAGGTCGACCTGGGAGGGTACTTCCAGCCCTCCGTCGACAAGCTGCGCGAGGTCATGCGGCCCAGCGCGACCTTCAACGCCGCCCTCGAGAGCCTCGGCGGATGACTCGACAGCTCGGCTGATCGACTGTACGATCTGATCGCCCCCGCCGGCCGCGCGCCGACGGGGGCGGTGTCGTACGGGGGCGATCGCATCCGACGCAGCGAGGTCGCGGATCGCGATAGGGTGAGCCCGGTCACACTATCTGGAGGGCACCATGAACCATGTCTACAGCGTCACCGAGATCGTCGGATCCTCCCCCGAGGGAACCGACGCCGCCGTCGCCAATGCCATCGCCGAGGCATCCAAGACTCTGCGCAACCTCGAGTGGTTCGAGGTGCAGTCCGTCCGCGGAAAGCTGGACGGCGACCGGGTGGCCCACTGGCAGGTGACCATCAAGGTCGGGTTCCGACACGAATCCTGAGCGTCGTCGGACCTGACTCCCCATATCACCAACTACCGTCGCGCCCGGCTGCCGTCGCGCGGAGCAACCCTGCAAGGAGACCCAGTGAACACCACGGTCGAGTCCCGCCCTGTGGGAGCCGACGACCTCGTCCACCTGCGCAGCTGTGTCGACCTGGCGAGGCGGGCGCTGGAGGCGGGGGACAAGCCGTTCGGGTCGGTGTTGGTGGACGAGGCCGGGACGGTGCGCTTCGAGGACCGCAACCGCGAATCGAGCGGGGACGCCACCAGCCATCCGGAGTTCGCGATCGCGAAATGGGCGGCGGAGAACATGCAGCCGGAGGAACGCGCGGCCAGCGTCGTATACACCTCCGGCGAACACTGCGCGATGTGCAGCGCCGCCCACGCCTTCGTGGGGCTCGGGCGCATCGTCTTCGCCTCCAGCGGTGCTCAGTATGCGGGCTGGAAAGCCGATCTCGGCATGGAGCCCGGGCCGCTCTCTCCGCTCGGCATCAGCGACGTGGCCCCGGGAATCCCCGTGTCAGGCCCGGTCCCCGCCCTGGCGGAGGAGATCCGGGTTCTGGTCGAGAAGTCCGTCCGCTCCGGTCGCGGAGAGAACGTCACCTGAGGGGCCTACGGGTCGGTGGCGCGTCAGCCCGCGGCGGAGTGCCGACTCTCCTCGACCGCGTTCCAGACCTCCCGCCAGTGTTCGGCCAGGGAGTCGAGAGTCTCGTGCGCGTTCAACCCGCTGGGCTGCGGAAGCACCCACAGCGTGACCTCGCCGGGCCACCCAGCGACCTCCGAGGTGTTCTGCTTCCCGTAACCAGCCTTCGGCAGTGCGAACGCGGTCCGGAAGGCCGTGATCCCCGCGACGGCCACGACTCGGGGCTTCAGTTCCCCGGCCAGCGTTGTCACGCGCTCCGCGCCCGCGCGCAGTTCCTCCCGGGTGAGTTCGTCCGCCCTCGCGGTCGCCCGGCCCACAAGATTCGTCATCCCGAGCCCCCGCGAGAGGAGCTGTTGCTCGTCCGGGGCCGACAGTCCCTCCGCGGCATCCACGACGTGATCGGTCAGCCCCGCCCGGTGCAGTGACGGCCAGAACCGGTTTCCCGGCCTCGCGAAGGGCGCGTTGACGGCCGCGGTCCACAAGCCCGGATTGACCCCGACGATGAGAAGTCGCAGCTGCTCGGCGTCGGCGGGCAGGACGTCGTCGACCGCGTGCGGGTCGTCGGTGGCGAACCGGGCGAGCTCGTCGCGCTTCGGGCGGCGCCCGCCCATCGGTGAGGGGCGCCGTGGAATGCCGGTCACGACCAACTGAGCCATGCTGCGAGGCTAGCGCGGCGCGACGCGTGCGCGCCGTACGGTCCAGTGAGCGCGCGATCCCGGAATGAGGACGCCATCTGACCTATCGGCCTGTCAGGCTCGAGCCATGAGCACGACGGACAACCGCGCGACGCAAAGCCCCGACTCACCCCTGATCGTGGAGCACGTCGATCAGTGGCGGGAGTGGCTCACGACACACGACGACACCTGCGACGGGACCTGGCTGATGCTCGCGAAGAAGGGCGTCACTCGCCCCACCTCGCTCTCCTACCACGAGGCGCTCGAGGAAGCACTCTGTAGCGGATGGATCGACGGGCAACGACGGACCTACGACGACACGACGTTCGTGCAACGGTTCACCCCCCGCCGCGCGCGCTCCATCTGGTCGCTGCGGAACGTCGAGATCGTCGCCCGCC
>NZ_JAALDV010000193.1:0-5780 GCF_014145045.1 Dietzia sp. DQ12-76 | reverse complement strand
CGGAGGAGCACTGTCCTCCGTCCGCGAACTCGAGGACGCACTGGACGCCATCGCCCGCGGCGAGGAGACCGATGCCGCGGGACTCGCGGACGCGCTGGCCGACCCGGGCCCCGAGGGCGACTACAGCCCAGACGGCCTGGCCCGCATCACCGGGCTCTCGCGGATCATCGCCGGGCTTCGAGCGCGGTCATCCGCTCCCCCTGCCAGACTCGTCGCCGCCGCGGAACAGGCGCTGGGTCTGGACGCCGAGGTGCGCCTCCGGGAGCGCACCGGCGGGGGAGAGGCACGAGAGCAGCTCGATGAGCTGCAGGAGGTGGCCGCGGGATTCGGGGCCGACCGCGGTCAGGGTCTGGACGCCTTCCTGGCACACCTCGATCTGGCACGCACGGTGGACGGCGGGCTCGCACGGGGCGAGGTCGCCTCCGTTCCGGGACGGGTACAGATCCTCACCGTGCACTCGGCCAAGGGGTTGGAATGGGAGATCGTCGCCGTGCCCCACCTGTCCGTGGGGATATTCCCCTCCGACCGCGCGCCCCAGACCTCGGTTCGAGCGGCCACCCACCTGCCCGAGTACCTCCGCGGGGACCGCGAGGGCGAGGACAACCCCGGAGGCGTGCCGGTGCCCCGGTTCGACGGAATCGGGGACCGCAAACGACTGGAGGCCACGCTCAAGGCCCACATCGACCGCGTCAAGAAGCGGTCGCTCGACGAGGACCGACGCCTGTTCTACGTGGCCGTCACCCGGGCGGAACACTCCCTTCTGCTCTCGGCCTCCCACTGGCACGGCAGTGGCTCCACACCCCGTGGCCCGTCGGAGTTACTCGACGAGGTCCTCGAGTTCTGCCGGGGACCCGAATCCCTCGGGATGGTGGACCCTCTCGTCGTCACGCCGTCGGCCACCAACCCGGCCACCGCGACGGTGGTCGAGGCCACCTGGCCACGTGCGTCGGTGAACGATCGCAGGACGGCGGCGGACGCGGTGTCGCAGGCCCGTCCCGTGGATCCCGAGGTCGACCCGGCTCCCGACCACGGACCCGCCCGGCTCTGGCACCTCACTGCGGCGCCGCTGCTCGCGGATGCGCGCCGGGCCGCCGACCAGAGCGACAGAGTGGTCCTACCGCGCCGGTTGACGGCGGGGGAGGTCGTGGCCATGGCGACCGATCCGGATGCGTACGCCGACCGGCTGCGCCGACCGGTGCCGTTCCGGCCCGACCGTTTCGCCCGCCGGGGAACGCGGTTCCACCAGTGGGTGGAGCACCGATTCGGAGCCACCCACCTGCTCGACATCGACGACCTCCCCGGAGCAGGGGACCACGGGGCGGTCGACGGCGTGTCGGAGGCGGACCTCGCGGCGCTGAAGAGGGCGTTCGAGGCGTCGAGGTGGTCACGGCTGACCCCCGAGGCAGTGGAGGTGCCCTTCGAGGTGGGCCTCGGGGGTCACCTGCTGCGCGGCCGGATGGACGCGGTGTTCGCGGACGGGGACGAGTGGATCGTCGTGGACTGGAAAACCGGGCGGGTGCCGGGTCCGGGAGAGATGCCGGCCGTCTCGCTCCAGTTGGCGGTCTACCGTTACGCCTGGGCCAGGATCGTCTCGGCCAGGCTCGGTCGACCGGTCGAGCTCGACAGGGTCCGGGCCGCCTTCCACTACGTCCGCGTCGGGAGGACCGTTGAACCGGACGCTCTGCCCGATGCGGAGGAACTGCGGCAACTGCTGTCCACCGGCCCCGGGAGAGGGCGGTTGTTGTCCGACAGGGGCCGATAGGCCACGATGGTCCGGGTGACCCCGATGAACGACGGTGGTCTCGTCCCGGAACGGAGCTGCTGATGGTGAGGAAGCGCCCACTCGCGTCCCGTTCCCGCAGCAGCGACCCACTGGACGAGAGCCCCGACCACATCCTCGTGGGCGTGGTGAGCATCCCCGCCAATGCCGAGAGCCCCTGGCGACTGATCGGCAAGCGCGTGCTGATGGCCGTGCTCACGCTGACGTTGGCGGCACTCGTGGTGTACTTCGATCAGGAGGGGTACGAGGGCGGCGGAGGCGCCGACGGCAGGATCACGGTCGTCGACGCCTTCTACTACGCCACGGTCTCCCTCTCGACAACGGGCTACGGAGACATTTCCCCGATCACCCAGCAGGCGCGGCTGCTCAACGCCATCCTGATCACGCCGCTGCGCGTGCTCTTCCTGATCCTGCTCGTCGGTACCACCCTGTCGGTGCTCACCGAGCAGTCCCGTCAGGCCCTCAGGATCCAGCGCTGGAGGAACCTCGTGCGTAACCACACCGTCGTCGTCGGCTACGGAACCAAGGGCAGGTCCGCCGTCGCGGCGATGCTCGCCGACGACACCGCTCCCGACGACATCGTCGTCGTCGACACCGACCCCCAGGCGCTCAAGTCGGCGGCCGCGCGCGGTCTGGTCACGGTCCAGGGCTCGGCCACCCGGTCGGACGTCCTCAAGCTCGCGGGCGTGACGCGCGCCGCGTCCGTGGTGGTGGCGACCAACTCCGATGACACGGCGGTGCTGGTCACGCTGACCGCCCGAGAGCTCGCACCCAACGCGAAGATCGTCGCCACCGTCCGCGAGTCCGACAACAAGCATCTGCTGAAACAGTCCGGTGCCGACTCCGTGGTGGTCTCCGCCGAGACGGCTGGCCGGCTGCTCGGACTGGCGACCATCACCCCGACCGTCGTGGGGATGATGGAGGACCTGCTGACGCCGGACGAGGGTTTCTCCATCGCCGAACGACGGGTCGAGGAGTCCGAGGTCGGCGGGTCCCCGCGACACCTCGCCGAACTCGTTCTGGGGGTCGTCCGCAAGGGCCAGTTGATCAAGGTCAACGAACCGCAGGCCGATGCGCTGGAGACCGGCGACCGCCTGCTCTACATCAGGATGGTCGCAAGCTGATTCCGGCACCGGGGCGGTCGGCCCGGGTGACCCGGGCCGGCGGGAAGGTCTCCGGATACGCTGACCGCCTCCCATGATCCGCGAGAAGGAACCCGACCATGCCGCTGGACTTCAGCCTCGACTCCGACCCCGTCCTGTCCGTCGCCGCCCCCGACCGGGCCGCGCACCTGCGCCAGGACGCCGACGGTCTGGCGCGGGGGTGGGCCACCGCGCGGGTGGTGCGGATCGATCGCCGTGATCGGTTCGCCACCGATCCCGTGGCGGGTGGCCGTCGACGCCTCCGGCTGGAGCCCGCGATGGACCACGCGGACCGGATGCCCGAGACCGCGGTGTTCCTCGGGCTCACGGAGGAGGGTCGCCACCTCTGGGCGATGCCGGAGGATGAGCTCCCCGACGATCCGTCGGTGACGACCCTCCGGTCGTCCGGAGCGGACCTCGTGGACGGAGACGGGGCGCTGGCATCACAGGCCCTCGCGCTGCTCGGGTGGCACCGGGACACCGTGCGGGGCCGGGGACCGCAGCACCATCCGCGCCGAGTGGACGCGGGCTGGGCGATCGAGGACCCCTTCCACGGCGGGCCCGAGTACCCCCGCACGGACCCGGCCGTGATCTGCCTGGTCCACGACGGGGGCCGTCGGGTACTCCTCGCCCGCCAGCCGGTCTGGCCGACGGGGATGTACTCCCACGTCGCGGGATTCGTGGAGGCGGGGGAGTCGCTGGAGGGATGCGTGGTTCGCGAGGTGCAGGAAGAGGTCGGCGTGGCCGTGGACCGCGTCCGCTACCTCGGCAGTCAACCCTGGCCGTTCCCGCGCTCGCTGATGGTGGGATTCCACGCCATCGGCGACCCGGACGCGCCGATCGTCCTCGAGGACGAGGAGATCAGCGAGGCCGCCTGGTTCGACGTCGACGACGTCCGCGCAGCGCTCGACGGCCGGGGCACGCTGAGGGTGGCGCCGCCGGTGTCGATCGCCCACGTGATGCTCCGGTCGTGGGCGGCGGCGGTGGACGGCGGGTGAGGTGCCCGGCGGGTCAGGCGCCCGCGAGCTCGGCGAGCTTGGCCCTGACCTGAGAGGCCGGGGGGTTGGTGGCGGTGGTGCCGTCCGAGTACAGGGCGGTGGGGACGACGCGGTTGCCCCCGTTGACGCTCTCCACGAACGCCGCGGCGTCGGGGTCGGCGTCGACGTCGATCTCGACGTACCCGATCGCCTTCTCGTCCAGCAGCTTCTTGAGTCGGGTGCAGAAGGGGCACCAGGAGGTGGTGTAGAGGGTCAGGGCCTCCGCGCCGCCGGCCGTGAGATCGCTGTCGTTCCTCGGTTCGCTCATGACGGGGTTCAACGTCCGACGACGGTGGAATCTTCCCGGGGCAGGCCCGAGGCGCCGGTGTCGGGGCAGGATGCCACCATGGGGGCGTGGAAGACGTGCGACGTGACAGGGAGTCGGCCCTCGACGGACTGGACCCCCAGCAGCGGCGGGCCGTCCTGGCCCCCCGCGGCCCCGTCTGCATCCTCGCCGGCGCGGGCACCGGCAAGACGCGCACCATCACCCGCCGCATCGCCCACCTGGTGACCACCGGTCACGTGCGGGGGGACCAGGTCCTCGCCGTCACCTTCACCGCCCGTGCGGCGGGCGAACTACGCATGCGGCTCGCCGGACTGGGCGTCGCGGAGGCCGGGACGGGCCCGGTCCAGGCGAGGACCTTCCACTCGGCGGCGCTGCGCAATCTGTCCTACTTCTGGCCCCGGGTCTACGGAGAGGAGCCCTGGCAGCTGCTCGACGGGCAGTTCCGGGCGGTCGCCCAGGCCGTCCGCCGGGTGGGGCTGGATCCCTCGACGGAGACGATCCGGGACGTCCTCACCGAGATCGGCTGGGCCAAGTCCAGTCTGCTCACCCCCGACACGTACGCCGAGCGTGCGATCGCGCTCGGGCGTGACCTCCCGGCCCCCGCCCCGGAGGTGGCGCGGGCGTTCCGCGCCTACGAGGACCTCAAGGTCTCGGGCCCGGTCCGCATGCTCGATTTCGACGACCTGCTGGGGCACATGGCGGACCTCGTGGAGGAGGTCCCGGCGATCGCCGAGGAGTTCCGGGACCGCTACCGGTGCTTCGTGGTGGACGAGTTCCAGGACGTCACCCCCGCCCAGCAGCGCCTGCTATCGGCCTGGCTGGGCCGACGCGACGACCTCACCGTGGTGGGTGACGTCAACCAGACCATCTACTCCTTCGCCGGCGCGGACCCGGACTACCTGCTCGGGTTCGAAGAGCGCTACCCGGAGGCGACCGTCGTGCGGCTGGAGTCGGACTACCGGTCCACGCCGCAGGTCGTCGAGCTCGCCAACGCCGTGATCGGGTCCGGCTCGGGGCGTTTCCGGGCGGCCGGGCTCACTCTCCGGGGGATGCGACCGCCAGGGCCCGAGCCCGTGCTCACCGAGTACGCGGACGAGGACGCGGAGGCCGAGGCCGTGGCGGGGGCGATCGCCGACCTGGTCCACGGTGGACTCGACCCCGCGGAGATCGCGGTGCTCTACCGGGTCAACGCGCAGTCGGAGCGCATCGAGGCCGCGCTGGACGAGGTGGGGATCGGCTACCGGCTCAAGGGGGGCGAGGGATTCTTCGACCGGACGGTGGTCAGGCGTGCGATGGCGGCGATCGACAGACTGGTCGACGGCTCGGACGAGTCGGCGGCCGGGGAGTACTCCGCGCTCACCGATCCCTCCGACGTCGTCCGCGTGATCCGGGCGGCCCTGGAGCCGTTGGGTCTCACGGCGGCCGAGCCGTCGGGCGCCCAGGCCAGGGAGAAGTGGGAGTCCCTCACCGCGCTGATGGGACTGGTGGAGGAGATCGCCACCACGGGGGACCGCCCCGGGCTCCTGCCGGTGGTC
>NZ_JAALDV010000192.1:0-4657 GCF_014145045.1 Dietzia sp. DQ12-76 | reverse complement strand
TCCACGCGACCCGCGACCACCACGTCTCGCGATCGAGGTCCTCGACGTCGATCCCCCCGATACGAATCCGGCCCCCCTCGACCCGCGACGTCGACAGCAGTGCCAACAACGCGAGGATGGCGGTGGACTTACCCGATCCGTTCGGTCCGGTGAGGACGGTCAGGTGGCCGGGCTCGGCGACCAGGTCGAGACCGGCCGGCCGCATCCCGTCGCGGCTGCGCACCTCGAGGCCCTCGATCTCGATCCGGGCGGGCCCCTCGGCGACGCGAACCGTGCCGCCTCCTCCCCTGCCGGACCGATCGTCGAGCCGCTCGCCCGCGCGACCGTCGAGCACCTCGAAGGCCCGGTCCGCAGCGAGGGCGCCGTCGGCGGACTCGTGAAACCTGGCACCGACCGCGCGGAGCGGTTGGTACACCTCGGGCGCCAGTATCAGTGCGGCGATCCCCGCGGCGAGATCCATGTCGCCCACGACGAGCCGCAGACCGATCCCTACCGCCACCAGCGCCACGCACAGCGTCGCGAGGAGCTCGAGGACCATCGAGGACAGGAACGCGATCCTCAGCGCGTCCATCGTGGCGCGACGGTGAGCCCGGGCGGCCGCGGCGACCTGAACCTCCGGCCCGCGTTCCCGTCCGAGCGCCACGAGTGTGGGCACTCCCGCGATGAGGTCGAGGACGCGGGCGGACAGTGTCGACATGGTCTGCAACTGCCGCTCGGTGCGTGACCTCGTGAGGGTGCCCACCAGGATCATGAAGACCGGGATCAGCGGGAGCGTCACCGCGATCACCACGGCGGAGAGCGGATCGACCAGTGCCACCACCACGACCAGCGCGGGGGTGACGACGACCGCGGTCGTCAGCGCCGGCACGTACCCGGCGAGATAGGGCACCAGGCCCCCGAGTCCGGTGGTGAGGATGGCGTCGAGTTCGGCCGATCGCCGTCGGCGTTCGATCGGATCCCATCCCGCCACGGCGCGTGCGACACGGGCACGGAGGTCGTCGACGACCTCTCCGGCGCCCGCGCGCGCCAGACGCTGTTGCGCCCATGTCGCGGTGACCCGCACGGCGGCCGCGACGGTCAGCCCGGTCAGCTCCTCTGTCCAGGCGTCGAGCGCACGCACCGAGGGATCGGTGATGACGCCCGCGAGCACCCGGGCGAGCAGGATCGCGAACGCGGCCGTCGCCGCGGCCGTGACCGCCGCGAGGGCCACCGAGATCGTGAGGTGACGGCGCACCGAACGCGACTCGTGGAGCAGCCGGGGATCGAGTGGGGCCGCCACCGGGGGTCAGCTCCTCCCGGACCGCGCGGGCCGGAGGCCGATCGACGGAGGGATCTGGTCCACCGAGATGCGCTTGCGGAACACCCAGTAGGTCCAGCCCTGGTAGACCAGGACCACCGGGGTGAGGGCCGCGGCGGCCCAGGTCATGACGACGAGGGTGTAGTGCGAACTCGAGGCGTTCTCGATGGTGAGACCGACCCCCTCCGCCAACGTGGTGGGCATGACGTCCGGGAAGAGCGAACCGAACAGGAGGACGACGACCGCCGAGATGGCCAGGGTGGTACCGGCGAAGGCCCGACCCTCCCTGTCCGCGTAGACCGCCGCGACCACACCGACGAGGGCGGCGGCGGCCACCGCGACGGCGCCCCAGGTCCACATGCGCCCGTGGGCCAGCTGTGTCCACAGTGTGAAGACCCCGCCCAGCGCCAACCCGGACGGTGCCAGGATCCGCGCGATCCTGACCGCCTCGGTCCGCAGCTCCCCGGAGGTCTTCAGCGCGATGAACACGGCCCCGTGGAGGGTGAACACGGTCAGGGTGAGGAGGCCACCGACCAGGGCATACGGGTTGAGCAGGTCGAAAAGAGTGCTGGTGACGTTCTTGTCGGAGTCGATGGCCAGCCCCCGGACGATGTTGGCGAACGCCACTCCCCAGAGGACCGCGGGCACCACGGAGCCGACGACGATCGCCAGATCCCATCTGCGCCGCCACGCGGCGGTGTCGATCTTGCCCCGGAACTCGATCGCGACGGCCCGGAGGATCAATGCGATCAGGATGAGGAACAGCGGGAGGTAGAAGCCGGAGAACAGGGTGGCGTACCACTCCGGGAACGCGGCGAACATCGCCCCACCCGCGACCAGCAGCCAGACCTCGTTACCGTCCCACACCGGGCCGATCGTGTTGAGCACGGCGCGACGACGGAGGTCTCGATCGGGGGTGTCGGGACCGCGCCCGAGGACCGGCATGAGGATCCCCACGCCGAAGTCGAACCCTTCGAGGACGAAGTATCCGAGAAACAACACGGCGATGAGGATGAACCAGAGTTCCTGGAGTCCCATGAGCTCTCTCCCTGTCAGTACGCGAAGGACAGCGGCCGTCCGGCGTCATCGCCGTCGGGTGGCCCGAGGTGAGGTTCCGCATCGTGCTCCAGCGGCCCCTCGATGGTGTAGCGGCGGATGAGCACGAACCACACGACGGCCAGGGCGCCGTAGACGATCGTGAACCCGGCCAGCGAACCCAGCACGAGCCACGGAGAGTGGTCGGACACCCCCTGGCCGACGAGAAGACTGATCATCGGATCGCCGACAGGGTTGGGGTGCACGACCCACGGTTGACGTCCCATCTCGGTGAACACCCAGCCCGCCGAGTTGGCGAGGAACGGGAACGGGATGGCCGCGATGCCGAGGGTCCCGAGCCAGCGCTGATCGGGGACGGGTGCCGAGGGCCGGGTGTACCACAGGCCGACGACCGCCAGGAGGGCGGAACCGACACCCAGTCCGATCATGGCCCGAAAACTCCAGTAGGTCACGAAGAGGTTGGGTGAGTAGTTGCCGGGCCCGAACTGCTCCTCGTAGTGCGCCTGGAGATCCTGGACTCCGCGCAGTTCGACGCCCGAGAGCCGCCCCTCCGCCAGGTACGGGAGAACGTACGGGACCTCGATGAGGTGGCTGACCGACTCACAGTTGTTGTGTGTCCCCACCGTCAGAACGGAGAACTTCGGGTCGGTCTCGGTGTGGCACAGGGATTCCGCGGCCGCCATCTTCATCGGCTGCTGGTCGAACATCAACTTGCCCTGGATGTCCCCGGTGGCGATGAGTGCTGCTCCGGACACGATCATCACCCACAGCGCGAGCCGGGTGACCGGCCGGAAGATCTCGCGTGCCTGGGTCTTCTTCTCCGCCCCGGCGTCCACGTCGCCGGCGGCGACGAGCTCGACCTGCTGGCGCGAGGCGCGGACCATCCACCACATCCCGATGCCGGCGACGAAGGTCCCGGCGGTGAGGAAGGCGCCCGCGATGGTGTGTGGCACCGCGGCGAGCGCCGTCGGGTTGGTCAGGAGCGCCCAGATGCTGGTGAGTTCCGCCCGCCCTGTCTCGGGGTTGTAGACCGCGCCGACGGGGTGCTGCATGAAGGAATTGGCGGCGATGATGAAGTACGCGGACAGATTCACCCCTATCGCCGCCATCCAGATGGACGCGAGGTGGACCGCCTTGGGCAGACGTCCCCAGCCGAAGATCCACAGCCCGAGGAAGGTCGATTCGAGGAAGAACGCAGCGAGGCCCTCGAGAGCGAGGGGCGCACCGAAGACGTCGCCGACGAACCGGGAGTACTCGGACCAGTTCATCCCGAACTGGAATTCCTGCACGATTCCGGTGACGATGCCGAGCGCGAAGTTGATGAGGAAGAGCTTTCCGAAGAACTTCGTGGCGCGATACCACCCGGGTTTCCCGGTGGCCGCCCACACGGTCTGCATGACCGCCACCAAGGGGGCCAGACCGATCGTCAACGGGACGAAGACGAAGTGATAGACGGTGGTGATCCCGAACTGCCACCGCGAGATGTCGAGTACGTCCATGAGCCCGAGCTCCTGTTACGAATACCGCCACGACCTGATCGGGCGGCCCTATGCAGGACGGTACGCCTAGGGGTATCGGTACTCAATACGGCACTGTGTGGTCTTGGACACCCCTAGCAGGGAGGATGAAGGGAATTTATCCAGAATCGGAGCCCTGGGCCCGCCCGACGGCGCGGTCGACCATCCCGGCCACGTCGATCCCGGGCTCGGGCCCGTCCAGTGTGACGTCGTCGATGCGGCGGACACGTGCGGCGAGGGTGACCGAGGAGAGCAACCACACGGCATCGGCGGTGAGCAGATCTGACAGCAGGAGCCTCTCGCGGTGAACCGGGACCCCGTCGCGCTTCGCCACCTCCGCGAGCGCCCCGAGTGTGGTGCCCTCGAGGATCCCCACCTCGGCCGGCGGGCTGACGAGTTCGCCCGATCGGGCGATGACGACCGTAGACCGGGGGCCCTCGAGGACCTCCGCCTCGGAGGACAGGTACACGACGTCGTCGAACCCGTTCGCGGCCGCGTGGCGCAGTGCCGCCATGTTGGCCGCGTAGGACAGGGTCTTGGCACCGAGCAGCATCCAGGGCGCCGACGCGGCGAAGTCCGCCGGGAATCCCCTCCCCAGCACGGTCACCGCGATGCCCTGCGCCCGCGCCCGCACGGCGTGCGGGCCGACGGGTGCGACGGTGATGTACGCCGTCTCCGGGCCCCCTCGTTCCGGGCCGCGGGACAGCACCAGTCGCAGCATCCCCTCGGAGTCCGGGCCCCATTCGCGGGCGGCCAGGGCCACCCCCACCTCCCACTGATCGGCTGT
>NZ_JAALDV010000191.1:0-3746 GCF_014145045.1 Dietzia sp. DQ12-76 | reverse complement strand
CCGGGCGGCGCACCCGCGGATTGGGTGCTCGACCGCGCACGGACGTACCCTGGGATGACGACGGCGAGGGCCGCCGGAGCACCGAGGAGGACGCGTGACCGAGACCGCCGAGCACACCGGGACCACCGGACGGCCGTCCGGTCCGGATGCGTCCGGCCACGTCGCGTCCGAGGTGTCACGCCGCCGGACCTTCGCGGTGATCGCCCATCCGGACGCCGGCAAGTCCACGCTCACCGAGGCGCTGGCGCTGCACGCGCGCGTCATCACCGAGGCCGGTGCCGTCCACGGCAAATCCGGCCGTCGGGCCACCGTGTCGGACTGGATGGAGATGGAGAAGGCCCGCGGCATCTCCGTCAGCTCCACCGCGCTGCAGTTCACCTACAAGCCCTCCGGGTCTGCCGAGGACGACGAGCCCTACGTCATCAACCTCGTCGACACCCCCGGCCACGCCGACTTCTCCGAGGACACCTACCGGGTGCTCACCGCCGTCGACGCGGCGGTGATGCTCATCGACGCCGCCAAGGGCCTCGAGCCACAGACGCTCAAACTGTTCCGCGTGTGCAAGCACAACGGCCTGCCCATCATCACGGTGATCAACAAGTGGGACCGTCCGGGGCAGGCGCCACTGGAGCTGCTGGACGAGATCACCGAGCAGATCGGCCTGGTGCCGACCCCGCTGTTCATGCCGGTCGGCATAGCCGGCGACTACCGGGGGTTGCTCCGCCGCGGCCCCGACGGTGCGCCCGAGGAGTACATCCACTTCACCCGCACCGCCGGTGGATCGACCATCGCCCCGGAGGAGCACTACGACCCGGACACCGCCGCCCAGCGGGAGGGCGAGGTGTGGGAGACGGCCGTTGAGGAGTCCGAACTGCTCTCCGCCATGGGGCAGGACCACGACCAGGAGCTCTACCTGGCCGGCGAGACGAGCCCGGTGATCTTCGCCTCCGCGATGCTCAACTTCGGTGTGCACCAGATCCTGGACGCGCTGGTCGAACTGGCCCCACCGCCGCACGCGTGGGAGACCGTGACGGGAGCACCCCGGGAGACCTCGGATCCGTTCTCCGCGGTGGTGTTCAAGGTTCAGGCCGGCATGGACGCCGCGCACCGCGACCGGCTCGCGTTCATGCGCGTGGTCTCCGGGGAGTTCGAGCGCGGGATGGTGGTCACCCACGCCCAGTCCTCCAAACCGTTCACCACCAAGTACGCCCTGACCGTGTTCGGCCGCGACCGCACGACCGTCGAGACCGCCTACCCGGGCGACGTCGTGGGCCTTGTCAACGCCACCGCCCTCGCACCCGGCGACACCCTCTACACCGGTAAGAAGGTGCAGTTCCCGCCGATTCCCCAGTTCGCACCCGAGCACTTCGCCGTGGTGCGCGCGCAGTCGCTGGGCAAGTACAAGCAGTTCCGTAAGGCCATCGACCAGCTGGCCGCCGAGGGCGTGGTGCAGATCCTGCGCAACGACACGCGTGGGGATGCCAACCCCGTCATGGCGGCGGTCGGGCCGATGCAGTTCGAGGTCGTCACCGCCCGCATGAAGGCCGAGTTCAACGTCGAGGTGGTCGTCGACCGCCTGCCGTACTCCATCGCCCGCCGCACCGACTCCGCCTCCGCCGACGAACTCGGCCGGCAGCGCGGGGTGGAGGTGTTCCAGCGCACCGACGGTGAACTCCTGGCTCTGTTCGGCGACAAGTGGCGCCTGCAGTACATCAGCAAGGAGATGGAGCACCTCACCATAGAACCGCTGGTCGCGGACACCAACTGACGCTCCCGCCACACACGCCCCAGCGGTGCGAACCCAACTCTGAACAGCTGTCCAGAAATCTCCGGGAACGGGCCGTGCCACGGCCGAACCTTGGTTAATCTCCCTTTCACGCCGACGCCCCCGCCGACCCACGGCGGGCGCCGTCTGAGAGGGGCACGTCCATGGGAAACGGCAGTTCGACCACGAGGTCCACGACCACCGGCAGATGGGCGCGCTCGGCGCTGGCTCTGCTCTCGGCTGTCGCGGTGACCGTCCCGCTGACGGCCGCGCCCGCGGCGTCCGCCACGCCGATCCGGGGCATGGTGGACGCCCACGCGCACATCGCCGCCTCCCAGGCGTTCGGCGGCGCCCTACGGTGCGGTGAGCCTTTCGCCCCCGGCGGGATGGCGCAGGCCCTGGCCGACTGCCCCACGCACTCGGACTTCGGACACTTCTCGCTGCTCGAGTCGGTCCTCGGCGGCACCGCGGTTCCGGGCGGCACCCAGGGCTACCCCACGTTCGCGCAGTGGCCGGCCTCCAACTCGCAGTTGCACGAGCAGGCCTATTACACCGGTATCGAGCGCGCGTGGCGGGGCGGCCTCCGGGTGCTCAACAACTACCTGGTCGCCAACCGGGTGCTGTGCGAGATGCTCATCGGTTCGCCGTACTCGTGTGACGAGATGGATCAGCTGCGTCGTCAGGTCGACTACATGAACCGGATGGAGGCCCACATCGACGCCGAGCACGGCGGCCCCGGCCGGGGCTGGTTCCGGATCGCACGGTCTCCCGAGGAGGTCCGGTCGATCGCCGCGCAGGGCAAGCTCGCGGTGACGGTGGGCGTCGAGGCGTCCGAGCCGTTCGGCTGCCGGATGGTCAACGACGTGCCGCTGTGTTCGGCCGAGGACATCGACCGCGGCCTCGACGAATTCGCCTCGTGGGGCGTGTCCACCGTGTTCCCGGTCCACAAGTTCGACAACGCCCTCGGCGGCGCCCGCATGGACGAGGACCTGGCGGGCCTGGCGGTGAACGTGGGCAACAAGATCGGTACCCAGCGGTTCTGGGAGACCGAGCCGTGCACCGGCCCCGACGCGGACCACGACCAGCCGATCGCGAGCACCCCGGTCGCTGACGGGCTGGCGGCGGTGACCGGGGGCGCCCCCGCGGGAGCGGCATTGCCCGTGTATCCCGAGACGCCACTGTGCAACGTCCGCGGACTGACCCCGCTCGGCGAGCACGCCGTGCGGGGGATGATGGCGCGCGGCATGGTGATCAACATCGACCACATGAGCGTCAAGACGGCCACGCGGACGCTCGACATCGCCGCGGAGTCGGGGTACACGGGGCTCATCTCCGACCACACCTGGGCCACGCAGGGCATCACGCGCCGCATGCACGAACAAGGCGGGTTCGTGGCCGCGTTCGCCTGGCCCGCCGATGCGACCGAGACCTTCGACACCGGCTTCCTCGAGGCCTGGCGCGCCAACACCGCCGGCACGACCCGCCCCTGGGCCGGGTATGGCTACGGCTCGGACGTCAACGGCCTGGCGCACCTCGCGGACGCGCGCCCCAGCGCGGCCACCGATCCCCTGGTCTACCCGTTCACCGCGCTCAGCGGCGAGGTGATGGACCGGTGGCGGTTCGGTGACCGTGTCTACGACCTCAACGTCGACGGTGTGGCCCAGTACGGGCTCTACGCGGACTGGGCGGCCGACCTGCTGCACCGGGCCGGGCCCGACCGGCCCGAACTGGAGCGTCAGCTCATGGGCGGCGCCGAGGCGTGGACGGCCAACTGGGAACGCGTGCGGTGACCCGACCGGCCGACCGCGTGGGTCCCCTGTGGATCCTGGCGCTCACCCTCGGCGTCGTGGCGGTCTTCGCCTCGTGGTTCGGCCCGCTCCAGATCCTCCTGCCCGTGCAGACCGACAGGATCGGTGGCCCGGACGGCCGCGAGGCGCTGCTCGGGCTGGTGGTGGGCACGGGGGCCGCCGTCGCCCTGGTG
>NZ_JAALDV010000190.1:0-6445 GCF_014145045.1 Dietzia sp. DQ12-76 | reverse complement strand
CCCGACGGCGGGACGGCCGCCTCGGCCGCGTCGGCCGCCCAGGTCGACATTCGCCGCGCGTCGGAGGGCGCCATCCTCACCCGCGCGGAGGGCACGGTCGGGGGCCACACCCGACTACTGCCGGGCGGGCCGAACGACACCCAGTTCCTCGAGTTCGTGGAGACCAATCACGTCCCGGGTCGGTTCTTCGAGCACCCCGGCCGCGAGTGGATCTACGTCACCCGTGGCACCGTTCTGCTCGAGGTGGGCGGGTCGGTGAGCAGATTGGAGCCGGGTGACGTGGCGCGGTACGACGGGACACTCCCCCACCGCTGGTACGTGCCCGAGGGTGGCACGGCGTGCCTGATCGTGGTGCGGCCAGGCTGAGGCGTCGGACCCGGCACCCTTCTGACCTGCGGTGCCCTGCAGGGGCCTTGCAGGGCACCGCAGGTCACACGCGCCGGTCGCCGCCCCCGGACAGCATGTCGTACCTCGAACATACGATCGAATCATGACCTCACCCACACCTCGCCTGTCCGACGGCACCGCGCCATGTGACCACCCCACGCCACGTGACCGCCCCACGCCACATGACGACGCCGACCCTCCTGACACGCTGGTGCCACCTCCTGGATTCACCACTGCGACAGGGCCGGCATCGCCCGTCCTGGTGCCCGAGGCGTTCGCCCGGTGGGATCCCGGCCAGCAGCGTGGCTACCTCACCCAACGAACGATCTACGCGGCCGAAGGGCGGACCCTCGCCTACGCCTACGACTGTGTCCGTTCGGCTACCGAGGGCTTCGCCACCGAGGGCGACCCACACCGCGACCCGTGGGAGGCGGCTGCCACGATGATCGGCGCCTCTATGGCTCTCTCCCGTCACGGGGCATCACGCCTGGTGACCACCGCGGTCGAGCTGACCGAGCGGCTTCCCCGCACCGCGGCGCTTCTGGCGACGGGATGGATAGGGATCCTCGCCGCCCACACCATCGCCGAGGAGACGGCCCTGGTGGCCGATCACCTCATGCCCGACGTTGACCGCCGGATCAGCGAGGGGCTTGCTCCCACCAGGCGCCGGACACACCCGCCGCGGCTGGGGCCGCTGCGCAAGATGCTCCTCAGGACAGTCTCCGCCTGCGATCCGCTGGGTGCTGACGCCCGCGCCGAACAGTCACGACGCGGTCAGGACGTGGAGCTGGTGCCCCTCCGCGACGACCGGGCGATCATCACGGCCACGCTCACCGCCGAGGACGCACTGGAGATCGCGGACCGTGTCGAGGCGCTCGCCCGCACCGCACCGGCGGGCGATCCGCGAACGCTCGGCCAACTTCGCTCGGCCGGACTGCTCGCGCTCAGCCGTGGGTGGAGTTGCCTGCCCGACCCACGAGGGGAACACCCCGGCGACCCGGAGGCCCGGTCCGCGGCGCGTCGGGTGGTCCTCCACGCCTACGACGACGGCAGCCCGGGCAACCGCGGGATCTCCCTCGCCGGATACGGACCGGTCACCGGGCACACCGCGGACGAACTGCAGCGCGACGTCAGGCACCGCGTCACCGAACTCTCCGAACTCGCGGACCCCGATTCCGCCGCCGCCCGACGCCACGCCCCGTCCGAGGCCCTGGCCCATTTCTGCCGTGGACGCGACGGCACCTGTGTGTTCCCCGGTTGCCAGACACCGGCCGAGAAGACCGACCTCGACCACATCATCCCCTTCGACCACGACCGTCCCGAACGCGGCGGGCACACGACCTGTGACGACCTCGGGAGCCTCTGCCGTTTCCACCACAGGCTCAAGACCGACGGAGTGTGGGCCTACTACCGGGACACCGACGGTTCCTATGTGTGGATCCACGGTCCCCGCCACCCGGACCGAGACCCCGGAACCCGTGTCACGACGTATCCCACGGGCCCTCTCTCGGACCACGCCGCTCCCCGACGACCCGAGGCGAGCCGGCGTCAGCGGGAGGCCGCCGAGGCGGGCGCGACCGGCAGCGGATGTGCGGAGTCCCGGAGACGTCCACACGTGCGGCACCGGCGTGACGCCGAACGACGCGGTCTCCGCGCGCAGGCGCGACTCCGGCGACACGCCCCACCGTCCGGTCCGGTGGCCCCCTCGGAGCCCTCGACCACGGGGCCTGAGGACGAGCCCCCGTTCTGATGAGCGGAGTGACACTCGCGCGGTCAGAACCGCGAGCTCGTCGGATACCACCCGTCGGATGCGTCGTGGGGTCCGACGGAGCGGACCTCGATGTGCTCGAAGGATGCGAAGTCCCCGGCGAGCCTGCCCCAGTTCTCCCGGGTGATCGCGGTGGTGATCGTCGAGGCGATCCGCCCGATACCGCCGTAGATGCCGGAGAGCTGGTTCCCGGTCACGCCCATGGACGCGCGGGCGCCGGTCGAGAAATGGTGCAGCCGGGAGAGCCACGGAGCTGTGCCCGGATCTCGCTCGGTGAACTCGAACCCGGGACCCAGATAGGGACTCGATCCGGCCGGGTGTCCCATTGCGGGCGGGTGACGGTCGGACCACAGCGCTATGTCGTCGACGAACTCGGCGAGCTCCGGCCGCAACCGCAGGTCCACCGTGTATCCGGTCGCGGCCAGCACCACATCGGCGTGGAACCGCCCCCTGTCGGTGTCGATCGCGATCTCCTGCTCACCGGCGTCGGTGGAGACCATCGACACGGCCTTCCACCCACAGCCGGTGTGCAGTGCGAAGCCGGAGTGCGCGAAGCACCGCCACACCGAATGCTGGGTGGGCGGCTGCGGGAGGCCACCGGACATCACGCCGAACTCCCACTTGGCCTCGTCGTCGAGGTCGTAGAAGCGTTCCTGCATGCCCGGGAATTCCATCCACCGCAGCGGGTTGGACGCCGGGAGGGTCTCCCGGCGCACGAACACGTGCGCCCGGACGGCGCCGTGGTCGAGGGCGGTGGCCGCGTTGTCGAACCCGGATGCGCCACCGCCCAGTACCGCCACCCGCTGACCCCGCAGCGCGGCGAAGTCGATCGGGTCCTCCGTGTGGAACCAGCGCTCGCGGGGCAGCGAGGACGAGATGAGGTCCGGCACGCGCGGCCCGCCTCCGCCCGCGAGTCCGAGTGCGCAGACGATGCGCCTGGCGGTCACCGTGGTCTCGTTCCCCGCCGGGCCACTCAGTTCCACGGAGAAGGGCCCGTCCGGGGTGGCGGGCCGGTGGATCGCCGTGACGCGGGTCTGGTGCCGCACCCGGACGCCGGTGACCTCCCGGTACCACCGCAGGTAGTCGTTCCAGTCGAGCCGGGGAACAAGCTCGACGGCCGCCCACGCGGCCTCGCCGTACACGGCCTCGAACCAACGCCGGACGTGCAGGGAGGGGACGTCGAACTCGATACCCCTCATGTGTTTGGGGCTGCGCAGGGTGTGCATACGGGCATAGCGGTCCCAGCACCCCACCTGCTGCTCCGGACCGTCGTCCACCACCAGGACGCGGTCGATCCGTTGGCGTTGCAGCGCGAACGCGGTGCCCAGTCCGGCCTGTCCCCCGCCGATCACCAGGACGTCGAGTTCGCTCGACCCCGGATCCCGGGGGATCCAGTCGCGGGAGTGGCTGGTGGTGGCGATGTCCTCGTGCACGCGGGCCCGGAGGGCCGCGAGGCGCTCCTCTGCGTCGGGAAGGCGCCGGGAGTCCGGTGCCGCGGTCACAGTGTCGGGGCTGGTGTCCGGGCCGGCGGTGACGGTATCGGATGCTGCGGCGTCGGAGGTCACGGCGGTCATGGCGGAGGAGCTCCTGGGTTCAGCGGGCCCGGGTCGATGCCGCGGGCCCACCCGGGTCCTGCGCCCGGGCGGACACCACGGCGATGCCTGACTGATGACTCGACCGCCGCGCCGTGGGACGCGGCGGTCGGATCGGCGGGGCCGACCGCACCATCGTGGTGTCGGACCCGAGTCTGGCAGCGCGGTTTTTCGGGTGTGTTACGGGCGCGTGAGCCCGGTGTGCCGTGCCAGGGCGACCCGCTCGGCCAGCTGGTCGAGGGCCTCGGGGCTCAACGTGCCGTGAACGCGCAGTCGGGCGATACCGCCGTCGGGGAACACGTCGAGCCGGACGAAGTGCACCGGACCCACCGGATGGCCCGGCCGGCCCACCAGAAAGCGGTGCCGGCAGTCGGGTTGCAGAGGCGTACGGGGAACGAGGTCCACCCACCGGTCGGGGTGGTCCAGGTCCTCTGCGCTGGCGATCCCACGAAGCGACGCCGACCCCGGCGCGTTACCGATGTAGTAGGAGGTGTCGATCTCCACGTGGTCGACCGATCCCTCGCCCGCGAGTGCCACGGTCACGTGGTCGTTTCCTCCCCCTCGTCGCCGGGAGTTTTCCCAGCCCTCGCCCATGACGCGGGAACGCCCGGGGGCGATGATGTTGGCCGGCGACGAGTAGAACAGGTCCGAGCAGTCGACCACCCGGCCGCCGTTCTCGGCGGCCGCGAGGTCGACGGTTCCCCGCAGGAACGTGGGGTCAGGGGTGGGGTCGCCGTGAACCCGCAGTCTCGCGACACCACCGTCGGGGATCATCCGCAGCCGCACATGGGTCACCGGCGCGGCGTCGGGCACCGCGAAGTGATTGCGCGTGTCCCCCGCCGCCTCCGCCTCGGGTACCAGCTGCCGCCAGCGGGCACCCGCGAGGTCGTCGACCCCCGGGTAACCGTCGATCCACGCGCCGTCCACGGCGACCTGCGGGGGGTAGTTGCCGCGGAAGAAGGCGGTGTCCACCACGACCCCGCGCACCACGCCCGGCACCCCGAGACGGACTATCGCCGCGTCCTGCCCGGGCGAGCGCCGCCGGCGGGTCTCCCAGCCGTCGTAGACCTTGCCCTTGTGTCCGAACAGGGCCGGATCGAACACCGGATCGGAGGCGAGGATCAGGTTCTCCTTCTCGGCGAAGAACTCATCGTCGGCGTAGACGACACTGCCGGCCAGCTCGCGGGAGGCGAGGTCGGGCAGGGCGAGGTAATCGGGCTCAGGCATCGGTGGTGTCATCCGGTCAGTTCCGTTCGTGAAGGTGGCACAGCTGGCTCGGGTGGTGTCGGGCGGAAGACCGCGGTACCGGAGGCGGGGCCGTCGAGGTCCACGCGGCGGCCGGCGAGGTAGACCTCGCGCACGACTCCGCCGAGTGCCCGCTGGGCGTACGCGGTGACGGGGTTCTTGTGCTGCAACCGCTCGGGCAGGACCACGAACGCCTCGTCGGGGGCCAGGACCACCAGGTCGGCGCGGGCGCCCGGGCGGATCGACCCGCGATCTCGAAGCCCGGCGAACTCGGCGGGGCCGGACGACATCCACCGGACGACATCGGGCAACCCCAGCCCGCGCAGTCGCGCCTCGGACCAGATGATCGGCAGGCCCAGTTGCACCGAGGCGATCCCGCCCCAGGCCTGGCCGAAGTCACCGGTGTCGAAGCGCTTGAGTTCGGGAACGCACGGCGAATGGTCGGAGACCACCAGATCGATGGTCCCGTCCCGCAGCCCCTCCCAGAGCCGCTCGCGGTTACCGGCCTCACGGATCGGCGGGCAACACTTGTAGTGGGTGGCGCCGGGCTGGATCTCCTCGGAGAACAGCGACAGATAGTGCGGGCACGTCTCCACCGTGAGGGGCAACCCCTCCGCCTTGGACGAACGGATCAGCGGGAGGGCGTCGGCGGCCGAGAGGTGGAGGATGTGGGTCCGGCATCCGGTGCGGCGGACGCCGTCGATCACCTGCGCCACCGCACGGACCTCTGCGGCGACCGGTCTGGACTCGACGAATCCCGCGTACGCGGGCCCGGACGCCGGCGGCTGCGCGTCGATGGTGCCGGCGTCCTCGGCGTGGACGATCAGCAGCCCGTCGAACCCGGCGATCTCCTCCATGGCCGCCACCATCTGCGCGGCGTCCAGTGGCGGGAACTCGTCGATCCCGGAGTCGAGCAGGAAGCACTTGAACCCGAACACCCCGCGGTCCCAGAGTTCGCGTAGACGGCCCAGGTTCTCGGGCACGGCTCCGCCCCAGAACCCGGTGTCCACCCGGAGTGTGCCGCTCGCACTGGCCAGTTTCGCGTCCAGCGCGCCGGGCGTGGTGGTGACGGGGTTCGAGTTGAGCGGCATGTCGATCAGGGTGGTCACTCCGCCACACGCCGCGGCCCGGGTGGCGCTGGCGAAGCCCTCCCAGTCCGTGCGGCCGGGTTCGTTGATGTGGACGTGGGTGTCGACGAGGCCGGGGAGCAGCACCACGTCGTCACCCAGGTCCACGACGTGCGTACCGGCCGGGGTCGGGGAGGTCGGGGCCGCGGGGCCGGTCTCGACGGCCAGGATGATCCCGTCCGAGACCGTGACGGCTGCCGGCACGATCTCGGAGCCGATCACCGCGCGGTGTGCGCGCAGGACGGTCTCGGGGGCACCGTGCGTGCTCATGTCGTGGACTCCGCGGGGCGGTGGGCGGCGAGATCCGCCCGCCCGGACCCGGGTCG
>NZ_JAALDV010000189.1:8655-11980 GCF_014145045.1 Dietzia sp. DQ12-76 | reverse complement strand
CCACCCGGAGCATCCCGGCGGAGAGGTCCACGGCGACGGCCCGGGCCCCGCGACCGGCGATCCAGCGGGAGCAGGGCGCCGATCCGCATCCGATCTCCAGGACGTCGCGGCCGGCGACGTCGCCGAGGAGCGCCCAGTCGCCCTCGTGCAGGCCCTCCGGGCACCACACGAACTCGCCGTCGGGGGAGTGGGCACCGAGGAATTCACCGTGTTCGTGGTGGTAGTCGACCGCCTCGGCGTCCCACCACGCGCGGGAGGCGCGGACGGACTCACCGTGGTCGGGGGGGTTTGTGGACGTCACGCTGGCAGAGTACAGTTGACGGTCGCGTGCGTACACGCTCGCGAACACCTGCCCACCTACGATACCTATCCACTCCGGAGCACCCCACCATATGACCACCAACACCACCTCCCCGCAGGTAGCCGTCAACGACATCGGCTCCGCGGAGGACTTCCTCGCCGCCATCGACGCCACGATCAAGTACTTCAACGATGGCGACATCGTCGAGGGCACGATCGTCAAGGTCGACCGTGACGAGGTCCTGCTCGACATCGGCTACAAGACCGAGGGTGTCATCCCCTCGCGCGAACTCTCCATCAAGCACGATGTCGACCCCGGTGAGGTCGTCGAGGTGGGCGACGAGGTCGAGGCCTTGGTTCTGACCAAGGAGGACAAGGACGGCCGGCTGATCCTGTCCAAGAAGCGCGCACAGTACGAGCGCGCCTGGGGCACGATCGAGGAGCTCAAGGAGAAGGACGAGGCCGTCAAGGGCACCGTCATCGAGGTCGTCAAGGGCGGCCTCATCCTCGACATCGGCCTCCGTGGCTTCCTCCCCGCCTCGCTGGTGGAGATGCGCCGCGTCCGCGACCTCCTTCCCTACGTGGGCCAGGAGCTCGAGGCCAAGATCATCGAGCTGGACAAGAACCGCAACAACGTCGTGCTCTCGCGTCGCGCGTGGCTCGAGCAGACCCAGTCCGCGGTCCGCTCGGAGTTCCTGCATCAGCTGCAGAAGGGCCAGGTCCGCAAGGGCGTCGTGTCCTCGATCGTCAACTTCGGTGCGTTCGTGGACCTCGGCGGCGTCGACGGGCTCGTTCACGTCTCCGAGCTGTCCTGGAAGCACATCGACCACCCGTCCGAGGTCGTCGAGGTGGGCCAGGAGGTCACCGTCGAGGTCCTCGACGTCGACCTGGACCGCGAGCGCGTCTCCCTGTCGCTCAAGGCCACGCAGGAGGATCCGTGGCGGCACTTCGCCCGGACCCACGCGATCGGTCAGATCGTTCCGGGCAAGGTCACCAAGCTCGTCCCCTTCGGTGCCTTCGTGCGCGTCGACGAGGGCATCGAGGGCCTCGTCCACATCTCCGAGCTGGCCGAGCGCCACGTCGAGGTGCCCGACCAGGTCGTGTCCGTCAACGACGACGCCATGGTCAAGGTCATCGACATCGACCTCGATCGTCGCCGTATCTCGCTCTCGCTCAAGCAGGCGGACGAGGACTACACGGAGGAGTTCGACCCGTCGAAGTACGGCATGGCCGACAGCTACGACGAGGCCGGAAACTACATCTTCCCCGAGGGCTTCGATCCCGACACCAACGAGTGGCTCGAGGGCTTCGAGAAGCAGCGTGAGGAGTGGGAGAACCGCTACGCGGAGGCCGAGCGGCGTCACAAGATGCACACGGCTCAGATCGAGAAGGGTCGTGCCGCTGCCGCGGAGGCCGCGGAGGCCGCCCCGACCAACTACTCGTCGGAGTCCGCGCCGTCGTCCAGCCGTCCCGCTGCCGCGGAGGCCACTCAGGCCGAGTCGACCGGTGGTTCGCTGGCGTCCGACGAGCAGCTCGCCGCTCTGCGTGCCAAGCTCGCCGGCGGTGAGTGACCTCTCTGCCTGACGGCGCCACGGGCGCCTGACGTCCACGGCCCCGGACGGTCGTCCCACCTCGGTGGGGCACCGACCGGGGCCGTGGCCTGTCTCCGCCGGTCGGACGCGGTGCCGTGAAGGAGGTCGCGTCCGCAGGCGAGACCTGCGGTCACCTAGACTTCGTCTCATGCTGATGGTGGGTCTGACCGGTGGAATAGGGGCGGGCAAGTCGACGGTGACAGCGATTCTCGCGGAGGCCGGCGCGGTGATCGTCGACGCGGATCGGATCGCGAGGGAGGTCGTCGAACCGGGGACCCCGGGGCTGGCGATGCTCGTCGCCGAGTTCGGTGACGACATCGTGGGGCCCGACGGTTCTCTTGATCGGGCCGCCCTCGCCGCCCGGGCCTTCGTCGACGAGGAGCGCACCGCCGCGCTCAACGCGATCACCCATCCGCTGATCGGGGAGCGCACGGCCGAGCTCATCGAATCGGCGCCGCAGGACGCGATCGTCGTCCACGACATGCCCCTGCTGGTGGAGGGCGGACTGACTCCCGCCTATCACCTGGTGATCGTGGTGGACACCCCCGCCGAGATCCGGCTCCGACGGCTGGTGGACCAGCGCGGCATGCCGGAGGACGACGCCCGGGCGCGGATGTCTCGCCAGGCGACCGACGAGGCCCGCCGGGCCGAAGCCGACGTCCTGATCGACAACTCGGGCGACCGCGAACCGGTTCGCGACATCGTCCGGATGCTCGTCGAGCTACGACTTCAGCCGTTCGAGCACAACCTGCGGACGGGCACGCCCGTGGTGGGCGACCGCACCGTGGTGCCGTTCCGGCCGGAGTGGGCGGCCGAGGCGGCGAGGGCGATGGCGAGGCTCCGCCACGTCCTGGGGGACGTCGCCACCCGCATCGACCACGTCGGCCCCACCGCTGTCGAGGGCTTGGACGCACCGGACATCGTGGACCTGCAGGTGACGGTGCGGGACGAGGCGGCGGTGGAGCGTGCGCTGGCACTGTTGACCGACGCGGGATACGTGCGCGACCGCACCACCGAGCGCCCGCTCCTGCACTGGTGTGACCCCGCTCGGCCCCTCGAGGTGTCGATCCTCGCGGAGGACGATCCGGAGCACGAGTTCGCGCTCCTGATGGCCGAGGCCATCGGCTCGGATCCGAGCGCGCGGGCGGAATACTCGGAGATCCTCCGTCGGGCCGACCGCGAGGAGACACGGGAATGGGAACGGACCCGCTGCCAGGCGTCGGAGCGCTGAGCGGTCGCGGGGCCCGGTGTCGGCGCCGCCGTCACTCCGTGGGGACGGCGCCGTCGACGAGTTCGGAGACCGGCACGTGCCTGACGACCTCCGACGCGGCGGGCCCGGCGGGAGCCGCCGCGCTGCGGAGTCTGCTGGGCAGGACGTCCGACAACCTGGTGCGAACGAGGAACACGTTGTAGGCGTTCCAGGTCGTGACGAG
>NZ_JAALDV010000189.1:0-8469 GCF_014145045.1 Dietzia sp. DQ12-76 | reverse complement strand
TTGTACCCCTGGGAGTACATGGCGATGTACTTGCCCAGGTGACGGTTCCACATCACGGAGAGCTCGCTGGCCGGGCGTGGCAGCACCGGCGCGGCGTCCGACGGATCGTCCACCCACTCCGCGCCGTCCCAGTACCGGTAAGCGGCGGGGTCGAGGACGCCCGCGGCCGGAGGTGCCCCGCCGGCTGCGTCGAGGTCCTCCGCAGACGGTGACCCGGCGAGCGGGACGCGGGCGAGGATCGCTGAGCCCTGCCGACCCGACGGCGTGAGGTACTCGTACAGGTGGGTGTCGGTGGTGAGATACGAGCTCATCTGCGAGTCCCGCCAGACAGGGTCCACCGGGGGTGCGCCGTCGCCGACCGGGACCGCGGAGGTGATCGGCCGTGCCAGAGCGGGCACGACGGTCCAGTTCTCGCCGTTGTCCGTCGAATAGGCCAACCCCGAGTAGTTGGTGGTCCACGACCCCGGTTGGCCCCAGTGGGCGACCGACATGAAGCGCAGATACTGGACCCCCTCGATCGCGATTCCCGCGGTCGGGATAATCGTGACCTCCCCGGGAAGTCCCGAACGGGGAACGATGGACTTGGCCAGGCCGTCGGGACCGGTGGCCGCGGAGTCGATGGACAGCCCGTCGCCGAGGTCGGTGTCACCGGACCGGAACAGGACGTTCGACCGCCACTGGCTCCCGGGGAGGGTGCAGTCACCCATGGTGTCGCCGAACGCCATGAGGATCTCCGGATCGGTGGCGTGTCCGTTGTCCCACATGATCCCGAGATCGGTCCCGGTCACCCCGTAGCGGCTGACGGTGTCGGCGGGACCTGTGGGGCCGGTGACCAGCTGGAGGAATTGCGTCGGGCCGCGGAGGACGGGGACTGTGCCCTCCTCCCCGGTGATCCACGGCGGCATGCCGTACACGGATCCGGTGACCGTGTCGAGGGAGCCGGACAGGCCGTTGCCCAGGGACCCGGTCTCGAGCTGCTGGACGAGCGACCCGGAGCGGTCGGCCGACCCCAGGGCCCGCGAGGCGGACCCGAGGGGCCCGGTCGACCCCGATCCGGGTGGTCCCAGCGAACCCCCGCCCATCCCGGCACCGGTCTGGTTCTCCAGCAGGGAACCGAAGTTGCCGAACATGACGCTGCACGGCCCGGCCGTGGCGGTGCCCGACCCGGTGACGGCGATCGCGGCGACGGAGGCCGCGACCGCAGCAAGTGCGGTCGCGGCCAGCCGCTGGAGTGCCCGGCTCATCTCAGGATCTCGGGATCGGACGCCGCTCGACGAGCACGGTCTCGCCTGTCTCGGCGGGGTCCGGGGTGTCGGTGGTCCAGCTGTTGTCCGCGACGCGCATGCGGGAGTCGGCGGCCGGGAGGGTCCGTGGGGGGATCAGATCGAGGTCGGTCCGCATGAGGAAGACGTTGTAGGCGTCCCAGGTGGACATGGTGAAGTACAGGTCGGATCCCACCGTCTCGACCGCCGGACTCCACGGGTGGACGAACGCACCGTAGAGGGTGGGCACGTGCCGGTAGGACAGCAGGATGTCCTCCCCGGACCACGGACCCTCGGGCCTCGCGGCCTGCCGCATCACGATGTCGTTGTTCCCGTTGGTGTACAGGGCGATGAACCGACCCAGTCGAGCACTCCAGGAGACGGACAGTTCACTCACACGGGGGTGCATCACCGCCGCGGCGGAGCGGTGGTCGCGGCCCCAGCCGGCACCGGTCCAGAACTCGTAGGCCGACATGGTCCTGATCGACCGCTCCGGCACGCGGGCGAGGGTCACGGCGCCGTTGCGGCCCGACGGGGTCAGGTACTCGTAGACGAAGCCGTCGTGCTTGAGGAACGCGCTCATCTGGCCGGCGGTGTGGGTGGTGAACGGGGCGCCGAGATCCGACGGTATGAGGCGAGCGCTGCCGGTCCCGGTCCGGGCGGTGCCCGCCACCGGGGTCCAGTTCTCCCCGTTGTCCCTTGATTCGGCGAGCGCGGAGTAGTTGGTCACCCACTCACCGGGGGCGCCCCAGCTGGCGACCGACATGTACCGCAGGTACTGCGTACCGGCGACCTCCACACCCGCGGTCGGGATGACGGTCACCTCGCCCGGCAGATTCGAGCGGGGAAGGATGGACTTGGCCAGACCGCTGCGCTCCATCGGAGCGTTGTCGACCCGCATCCCGTTGGACAGGATCCGGTCGGACGAGCGGAACAGGATGTTGCTGCGCCACTGGGTGCCGGGGAGGCTGCAGTCGCCCATCGTGTCCCCGAGCGCCATGAGCACCTGGGGGTTCGAGGCGTCCCCGTTCTTCCACATGATTCCCAGGTCGGTTCCTGAGATGCCGAACCGTTCGACCGTCCGGTTGGGACTCGTGGGCCCCGTGAGCAGTTCCACCGTCGTCGTGCGTCCCTGGAGGACGGGGATGTAGCCACTGGCCCCGTTCGCCCAGGGGGTGGCCGGTGCGTCGGTCGGCATGGCGGCGGATCCGGAGAGGGAACCGGAGCCGAGTCCGGTCCCGCCGGTCGGGGGCCACGGGTCACACGGCGCCGCGGACGCGACCGGGGGCAGTGCCGTCAGCGCCGTGAGCGCGCCGATCGCGAGAGCGACGACGGTACCCGCCGCGAGGGGTGCCCGCGCCCGACGGGACAGGTGGGGACGACGACGAGGTGTGCTGCGGGACACGGATTCTCCAGACGAGGGGACGAGATGAGGGGAGTCTGTGTGCAGAGTAATGGCAACCCGGGATGCGGGGGCTCTTTCGTCGAGAGGCGGGTGTCGGTGTCGACTCGTAAGCTTGCGGTATGGCTTTCGCGACCGAGATCCCCGACGACGGGATCCCCGCAGACCCGACCGTCCTGTCCTATTCCGAGTTCCGTCCCATCGGGGATGTCGAGCGGTCCACCGGCAGGTTCGAAGTGGTCAGCGAGTTCACCCCGTCCGGGGACCAGCCGACGGCGATCGCCGAGCTCACCGAGCGCCTGGGGCGAGGCGAGCGGGACGTCGTGCTGCTCGGCGCCACCGGTACCGGTAAGTCCGCCACGACGGCCTGGCTCATCGAGCAGGTCCAGCGACCGACCCTCGTCATGGCCCCCAACAAGACCCTCGCCGCGCAGTTGGCCAACGAACTGAGGGAGATGCTCCCCAACAACGCTGTCGAGTACTTCGTCTCCTACTACGACTACTACCAACCCGAGGCGTACATCGCCCAGACGGACACCTTCATCGAGAAGGACTCGTCCATCAACGACGACGTCGAGCGGCTCAGGCACTCCGCGACGTCGTCACTGCTCTCGCGACGCGACGTCGTCGTGGTCAGTTCGGTCTCGTGCATCTACGGTCTCGGCACGCCACAGTCCTACCTGGACAGGTCCGTCTCGTTGGCGGTGGGTCAGGAGGTCGAGCGTGACCGGCTGCTGCGACTGCTGGTGGACGTGCAGTACGAGCGCAACGACGTCTCGATGACGCGGGGCACGTTCCGTGCCAAGGGGGACACCGTCGACATCATCCCCACCTATGAGGAACTCGCCGTGCGTATCGAGTTCTTCGGTGACGAGATCGACGCGCTCTACTACATCCACCCGTTGACCGGCGATGTCGTGCGGAAGGTCGACGAGGTGCGGATCTTCCCGGCGACGCATTACGTCGCCGGGCCCGAGCGGATGGCCAAGGCCATCGCCTCGATCGAGGAGGAGCTGGAGGCCCGGTTGGCGGAGCTGGAGAACCAGGGCAAGCTCCTGGAGGCGCAACGCCTGCGAATGCGCACCTCGTACGACATCGAGATGATGCAGCAGGTCGGGTTCTGCTCCGGGATCGAGAACTATTCGCGACACATCGACGGTCGCGCGGCGGGAAGCGCTCCGGCGACGCTGATCGACTACTTCCCCGAGGACTTCCTCACCGTCATCGACGAGTCCCACGTGACCGTCCCGCAGATCGGTGCGATGTTCGAGGGCGACGCCTCCCGCAAGCGCAACCTCGTGGACTTCGGCTTCAGGCTCCCCTCGGCGCTCGACAACCGTCCGCTCACGTGGGAGGAGTTCTCCGACCGGGTCGGCCAGACGGTGTACCTCTCCGCAACCCCCGGGACGTACGAGATGGGACGCACCGGGGGCGAGTTCGTCGAGCAGGTCATCCGGCCCACCGGTCTGGTGGACCCGAAGATCGTGGTCAAGCCCACGAAGGGGCAGATCGACGATCTCCTCGGAGAGATCCGCGCCCGTGCGGAGCGCGACGAGCGGGTCCTGGTGACCACCCTGACCAAGAAGATGTCCGAGGACCTCACCGACTATCTGCTGGAGCTCGGAGTGCGTGTGCGCTATCTGCACTCGGAGATCGACACCCTGCAGCGGGTGGAGCTGCTCCGGGACCTGCGCCGTGGCGAGTTCGACGTCCTGGTGGGCATCAACCTGCTCCGCGAGGGGCTGGACCTGCCCGAGGTCTCCCTGGTGGCGATCCTCGACGCCGACAAGCAGGGCTTCCTCCGTTCGAGCACCTCGCTCATCCAGACCATCGGCCGCGCGGCCCGTAACGTCTCCGGCGAGGTCCACATGTACGCGGACTCCGTCACCGAAGCGATGAGTCAGGCCATCGAGGAGACCGACCGTCGGCGTGAGAAGCAGGTCGCATACAACACCGAGCACGGTATCGACCCCCAGCCACTGCGGAGAAAGATCGCCGACATCCTCGACAGGGTCGGGGAGGAGGGCGGCGGGGAGTCCTCCCCCGACCCGCGGGACCGGCCCGAACTCGTGGGGGCACGGGCGGCGGGCGATTCGGCGCGGCCGCGTGCGGAACTCGAGAAGCTCATCGGGGAGATGACCGAGCAGATGATGTCGGCGGCCACGGACCTCCGGTTCGAGTTGGCGGGTCGGCTCCGCGACGAGATCGCCGAGTTGCGCAAGGAGCTCAAGGGGATGCGCGAGGCCGGAGTCGACTGACCCGTCACTGTGACGTCGCGCGCCTACCGGGCACGGCGCGGGCCTCCGCGCACTACGCTGGGGAGCACGTGTTGCCGACGAGAGGAAGACAATTGAGCGCCTACAACAAGGTGGTCGTGGGAACGGACGGCTCGGAGTCGTCCTACCGGGCGGTCGATCGTGCCGCGGCGCTGGCCGCCGACGAGTCCGCGACTCTCGTGATCGCCTGCGCCTACGTGCCCGCCGACCCGCGGTCGGTCAGCCAGGCCGCGGATCAGCTGGGCGACGACGCCTATCAGATCCGCGGTGACAATCCCGCCGAGGACATCGTCCGGACCGCGAGAGACAGGGCGGCCGCCGCCGGGGCGTCCACCATCGAGGCGCGCACCGTCAAGGGGGCGCCCGTCGAATCGCTCATCAAGTTGGCCAACGAGGTGGAGGCGGATCTGCTCGTTGTGGGCAACAAGGGGCTGAACTCGCTGACCGGTCGACTCCTGGGTTCGGTGCCCGCCGACGCTGCCCGTCGGGCGGTGTGCGACGTCCTCATCGTGCACACGACCTGAGTACACGGATCACCCGAGCCGGACCGGCCGGTGGTCAGCCGCAGAGGTGGGCCCGGCTGGCGTCGATGAGGGCCCGGCCGACCGCGGTGGTGTCGCGGTCGGCGTCCTGGGCGGCGATCGCGCTGGTGAGTGGCCGGAGGTGATCCAGGATCGTCTCGGTATCGGCCCCGTCGGAGATGCTCCGGCAGATGCCCAGGCCGACCTCGACCGTGGTGGCCGCGGTCATCTCCGTGGGTAGTCCTGAGGCGGCGAGTTGATCGAGGAACTCCTGCTCGCTGCCGTTCCTGGCGGGTCCACTCGCGGTTCCGGCGGGCTGCCCGTCGGCGGCGTCGGCACCCTGCCCCACGGTGTCCGCGCGCACGGTCCGGTCGGTGGTGTCCTCCCCGGCGGCGCATCCGGTGCTCACCGCCAGGACGGCACACACGACCGTGGCGACCGAGAGTCGTGCAATGGCGTTGATGCTCATGCGGTGAGCTCCTCGGGACCGTCCGTGACCGACTCCCGGATCAGTGAGAGCAACGGGCCGAACCGTCCGGGCTGGACGAGGACCAGTTCCTGGGTGGCGCGGGTGGCCCCCACGTAGAGGTCCTGGAGTCCCTGCGGGGACCGTCCGAGGACCCGTTCCGGATCCACCACCACCACCACGTCGAACTCGAGCCCCTTGGCCAGCGACAGCGGGAGGACCGAGGTGTCGGGGCGTGCCTCGGCGACGGCGCGCCTGAGGTCGGCGATCTCGCGGGGGTGCTCCTCCTCGGGTCCGTCGGGCAGCAGTACGGCCACGGCGCGGTCCTGCGGGACGACGGAGACCTCATCGGCCACGACCCGGCCCAGCGACCGTGCCTCGGTCTCGAGCCATGCGACCGGACGGTGGCCCGCGCGTACCGGGCGCGGTGAGGTCGCTCGCGGGTCGATCTGCGCGAGTAGTCGCCCCGCCACCGCGGACACGGTCTCCGGGGTGCGGTAGTTGACGGTGAGCTCGCAGAGGACCCAGCGGTCGTCGACGTAGGGCGACAGCGCGTCGTGCCATGAGTCGATGCCCGCCGGGCTCGAGGTCTGGGCGACGTCCCCGACGAGCGTCATCCACCGGTTGGGGGAGCGGCGCATCAACGCGCGCCACGCCATGACGGACAGTTCCTGTGCCTCGTCGACGATCACGTGACCGAACGCCCAGGTCCGATCCGCGCCGGCGCGATCCGCGACGGTGAGGTCCGAGTCCGCGCTGTGCCTTCTGGCGAGGGCTTCGGCATCGACCACGTCATACGCCATGAGGACTTCCGGGTCGAGGTCGTCCTCGATGTCCTGGACCGCCGACCCGGTGAGGATCTCGAGGGCCTCCTCGGCCTGCCGGACCTGTTCGGCCCAGGCCCGGTCCGCGTCGCTGCCCTCCGCCGCCGGGTCCTCGCCCAGCAGCTCGGCGAGCTCGTCGAGGAGCGGTACGTCCGCCACCGAGAAGGCACCACCGTCCTCACGGAAGAGGGCTGCCTGGTCCTCGGCCACATAATCACCGGCAGCCTCGGAGATGCGCTCGCGGCTGGAGAGCAGGTCGGCCAACAGACTCTCCGGACGCAGGGTGGGCCACCACTCGTCGATCGCGGCGAGGACCTCCGGCGCACGTTCCACCTCGGCGCGCAGCGCCGCCCTGTCATCCGAGTCCAGCAGCGGGCGGGCCGGATCCCCGAGGTCCCCGACCCCACCCTCCCCGGGGGACCAGGCGGCGTCCTCCGCCTGCCCGACCGGGTCGGTGAGCACGGCAACGTACTGCTCGGTGAGTGCGTCGACGATCTTGGTCAGGAAGGTGGATCGCGCCTGGTTGTGGGGACGTCGCGTCATCCTGGCCCGGCCGCGGGCAGCGCGCACCACCGCTGGTGTGAGGACCAGGGCATGGCCCTCGCACCGCACCACCACGTCCGAAGTCGGGGCGAGTTGCCGGGCGCGGACCGCGACCTTGAGGATGTCGACCATGTCGGCGGACCCCTTGACCTCCTCGCCGCGGAGCGTTTCGTGACCGGTGGCCCGGACCCCGGGGAACAGGTCCGCGAGCGTGCGCAGGACGACGCCCGACTCCCCGAGCGACGGCAGGACCCGCGCGATGTAGTCGAGGAATCGCGCGTTCGGACCCACGATGAGGACGCCACTGCGATCAAGCCTGCGGCGGTGCGTGTAGAGGAGGTAGGCCGCACGGTGAAGGGCCACGGCGGTTTTGCCCGTACCCGGCCCACCCTGGACCACCAGCACCCCGGCGTGCGGGTTGCGGATGATCTCGTCCTGCTCTCGTTGGATGGTCGCGACGATGTCGGTCATGTGGGCGGACCGCGCGCTGTCCAGGGCCTCGAGCAGCGCGGATTCCCCCACGACGTCGTCGTGGTTCTCAGGTATCTCCCCGTCGGCCGGGGCCGTGAGGAATTCGTCGTGCACCCCGATGACCCTCCGCCCGATCGTGCGCAGGTGCCGGCGACGGTGTGCGCCCTCTGGACGGGCGGTGGTGGCCAGGTAGAACGGGCGGCTGTGGTCCGCCCGCCAGTCCAGTAGGAGCGGGGTGAGGTCCTCGTCGTCGTCCCTCAGCCCCACGCGGCCGATCCGTCGGACCTCCCCGTCGGCCATGTCCAGCCGTCCGAAGTACAGGCCCAGATTGGCGGCGTTGTACGCCGCCAGTTCCGCCGAATAGAGCCGCGCGAACGATTCTCTCTCAGACCTCGCCTGTGGCGTGCCCCCCGTACCCCGGAGGACGGCGTCGAGGCGGGCCCGGGTGTCGGACCGCAGTTCCTCGAGACGGTCGAGGAGACGACCGAGGTGGCGCTGCTCCTCGTCGACGGCGTCGGACTCCGTCATGCGCGCTCCTCTCGAGGGTGTGGACCGGGCGGCGGTCGCGTCGGACTGCACGGTGCGGGACAACCAGGCTACCGGGTGTCGGGCGGGTGCTCCGACGCAGACGACCCCGCCGGTCAGGGCGGGGTCGTCGGCAACCGGCGGGCAGCGCCGGGTGGGGCGGTCCGTCAGGGTCGGAT
>NZ_JAALDV010000188.1:0-4195 GCF_014145045.1 Dietzia sp. DQ12-76 | reverse complement strand
GACCCCCGAGCCGGGCCCGGGAGCGTCCGTCGGCGCCGACCCGGCGGGCCGCGATCACCGTCCCGTCCTCGTCGACCTCCGCGTCCGCCTCCTCGAGGAGACTGTCGAGCTCGCGTCGGTCCTCGGGGTGCATCGTCTCGGCGGCGGCCAGGTCGAACCGCCCCTCCACCACGGCCTTGTCCGCTCCGCGACGAACCCGCCCCGGATCGGCGCGCCCCCCGGCCAGGAGCCTGAGACCGGTGACCACCATGGTCTTTCCGGCGCCGGTCTCACCGGTCAGGACGGACAGGCCCGGGGCGAAATCGGCCACGGCCTCGTCGATGACGCCGAGTCCGCTGATCCGAAGTTCCGTGAGCACGCACCCACCCTAGGCGAGGGGGCGCGCGGTGGACCGGCCACGCCACCCGGTGACCGGGAGTTCGAACTTCGTCACCAGCCGGTCCGTGAACGGCGAGTCGTCCAATCTCACCCACTTGACCGGTCTGTGGCCACGCACCACCTCCACCCGACTGCCGGCGGGGGCGTCGATCGTTCGTCGCCCGTCCAGCACGACCACCGCCGGTCCGGACCGGGTCCCGGTCTCCACGGCGACCCGCGAGCTGGGCGCCACGACCATGGGCCGGGCGAACAGGGCGTGGGCGTTGTTCGGGACCACCAGGATCGCGTCGAGCTCCGGCCAGAGGATCGGTCCCCCCGCCGAGAACGCGTACGCCGTCGATCCGGTGGGCGTCGAGACGAGCATGCCGTCGCACCCGAAGTCGCTCACCGGTCGCCCGTCGATCTCGACCGACGCCTCGAGGACGCCCTGCCGCGAGACCTTCTCGATACTCACCTCGTTGAGTGCCCAGTCACGGCCGAGCACGGTGTCCCCGTGGATCACAGTGGCCTCGACCGTCATGCGCTCGACCACCCGGTAGTCGTGGTCCGCGATCTGTTCGACGACGCCGTGGAGAGAGGAGATCTCCGATTCGGCGAGGAAGCCGACATGCCCGAGATTCACTCCCAGCACCGGCACATCGGCCGCGGTCGCGTACTGGCATGCCCGCAGGAACGTCCCGTCCCCACCCAGGACCAGGACGAGCTCGCAGCCGTCAGCGGCGTGCGGGGTATCCGCCACCGACTCCACACCGGTCCCGGTGGCCACGTTCTCGCTGGTGTCCGCGAGCATCCGCACCGCGATCCCGCGGTGCGCGCAGGCGTCGACGACCTGGGCGACGATCGCGACGATGTCCGGCCGCTCGATGTTGGCCTCGAGCAGGATGCGGCGGGGCGCCCCCACCTCTGGGCTCTGCGTCATCTCGGTCCCTCCTCCACCGCGCTGCGAATAGCGTCCTGCGCCCGGTCCGTCAGTGCCACCGGCGACCCCGGTTCGGTCTTGCGGAGGTGAAGAAAGTACTCGACGTTCCCGGACGGGCCCGGAAGCGGGCTCGCCACACACCCGAGAGCCTCCAGCCCGAGCGCCGCGGCGGCCCGCGCGACACCGGTGACCGCGTCGATCCGGAGCCCGGGGTCACGGACGACGCCCCCCTGACCGACCCGCTCGCGTCCCACCTCGAACTGCGGCTTGACCATCGGTAGCAGCGCCCCGCCGGTGCGGACACACGCGGACAGAGCGGGAAGGACGAGGGGCAGGGAGATGAACGACAGGTCGGACACCACCACGTCGACCTCGCCGCCGATGTCCTCGGGGGTGAGGGACCGCACGTTGGTCTTGTCGTGGACGCCCACGCGATCGTCGCTGCGCAGGCGCCACACGAGTTGTCCGTAGCCCACGTCCACGGCTTCGACGCGGTCGGCCCCCCGCGAGAGCAGGACGTCGGTGAACCCTCCCGTGGAGGCGCCGGCGTCGAGGCAGCGCGTACCGGCGACGTCCACCCCGAAGGCGTCCAGGGCACCGATGAGCTTGTGGGCCCCCCGCGAGGCCCAGTCCGGTTCCCCGGACGCGGCGACCGCGATGGACGTCGTCGGTTCCACCTGCGTGGCGGGCTTACTCGCGGCGACCCCGTTGACGATCACACGACCGGCACCGATGAGGTCCCGCGCGCGTTCCCGACTGTCACACATCTTGCGGCGGACCAACTCGGCGTCCAGGCGCCTACGGGCGACCGCCATCAGCGGGCCGAGTCCAGGGAGGACAGGGCGTGGGCGAGCAGATCATGGGCCGAATCCAGGGCCGCGACCTGCTCGTCGCGAACTCCCCCGACCTCGTCGCGGGGTTCGGCGGAGTCGGAGAGCAGATCGTCGAAGGCCGAGCGGAGCTCGTCGATGTCCGGGCCCGCGGGCCCTGGCAGTGGTGTCGGTCCGGGAGTGCTCACACGGTCCACGCTAGCCCACGAGCAGTCCCGCATCGGCGAACCGTGACCGCGCACCGTCGCCGGGATCCGCCAGGGCGCTCACACCGTGCCTCCACGCCTGTCGGAGGACGCCGCGCGCCAGGTCGACGCCGCCGAGTGTCGCGGGGAGCCCGTCGAGGTGGAGGACACCGTTCTCCACCCTCGCGTCGAGCCAGGGGGCCGAGTCGATGTGACTCGACTCCGGCGGCGCGGCGAGGGCGGACAGGTCCGGGGCGAGGTGGGTGGCGCGACGGTGCGCGTCCGCGGCCAGCAGATCGGCCGTCCCGTGGACGCCCGTCAGAACCAGCAGCGCGGGCATCCCGGCCGCGAGCGCCCCCTCGATATCGGTGTCCAGACGGTCCCCGATGACGAGCGGACGGCGGGAGCCGACGAGGTCCGCGGCCGCCCTGAGCACTCCCGCCGCCGGCTTCCCCGCCACGACGGGGTCTCTGTCCGTCGCGGCGCGAAGTGCAGCGACCAGCGAACCGTTCCCGGGGAGCAGACCGCGCTCGGTGGGCAGGGTGGTGTCGGTGTTGGAGGCGACCCACGGCACCCCGCGCCGGATCGCGAGACATCCTTCGGCAAGGTCACCCCAGGTCAGTTCGCGGGACAGGCCCTGGAGGACCGCCTCGGGACCGTCGTCGGCCGAATAGACGACCTCGTAGCCGGCCTGTCTGGCGAGCTCCCGGAAACTCTCGTGACCCACCACGAGAACTCTCGCCCCCGCGTCGACGTGATCACCCAGCATCATCACCGCCGCCTGGGCGCTGGTCATGACGTCGGACGCGCGGGCCGGAAATCCCAGATCCCGGAGGTGTTCGGCCGTCTGGCCGGGGGAACGGCTCGCATTGTTGGTCACGTAGACCACCGGAAGCCCCGACCGGTCCAGCGCCTCGGCGGCGCCCGGAATGGGCTCGGTACCGCGGATGAGCGTCCCGTCGAGATCCGCGAGAAGTGCGTCGTGCAGATCGGACAGAGTCGCCACAGTCTCCGACGCGGCAGACTCTGACCCCGCCGACCGCGGTACTGCTGACGTCGGGCCTGGTGACACCGAGTTAACCCCCGAGCTCGGCCAGACGCGACTCCGCGTCCGTGTGATGATCCGGGTCGGCGGACACCGCGTGGGCGAACCAGGCGGCCGCCTCGTCCTTGCGGCCGGACGCCAACAACACCTCCGCGTAGGCGTAGTCCAATCGCGCCGCCTCCTCGCCGACAGCATCCGGGTCGGCTCCCGCATCCTGGAGAGTCACGAGGGCGGCGTCGAGCTGGCCCATGTCCACTCGCGCGCCGGCTTCGACGATGCGCAGCTCCACGAGGTCCTCGCCGGTGACCTGACGGGACTCGTCACCCCGGGCGAGTTCGATGGCCTTCTCCGGACGTCCGAGGCCCCGCTCGCAGTCCGCCATCATCGCCAGCAGTCCGGGTCCTCCCGAGATGCGTCGAGCCGCACGGAGCTCACCCAGCGCTTCCGACCACTCTCGCGCGCGGTACGCGAGAACGCCGACGGTCTCCCGGACCACACCTATCCGGCCGGCTCGGTTCTTCGCGGCACGTCCGTGGGCCAGAGCGAGCTCGGGGTCGTCGTCGACGAAATACATCGCCGCCACCAGATGCCGCGCGACGACCTCGGCATTGGCCTTGTCCAGACCCCGCAGGTCCCGTCGGATCTCCGTGTCGAGGTCCGCGGCCTCGATGTCTTCGGGGAGAGTCGGCTCGTCAACGCGTGCGGCCTGCCGGGCGTCCTGACCCGGACGGCCAGCCGTGCGCCGCTCGACGCCCTGCCGCCCTCCGTCACGGGAGTCACCCCGGGAGGAACCGCCTCGGCCCTGTCCCGCCCCCGATGTGCCGGTGCGCTGCCCAGC
>NZ_JAALDV010000018.1:0-15962 GCF_014145045.1 Dietzia sp. DQ12-76 | reverse complement strand
TCCGCCACGAACGCCGCGCCGAGATGGATCCCGCCGCGCACCCACACCGGCAGGACTTCCCGCAGGTCCCGCCGGAAGTAGAGCCAGACGCCCAGCCCCGATCCGAACAGCGCCACCGCCGCCGTCCACAGCAGCGCCGCCGTCGGGGAGGACTCCCTCACGGCGAAGTCCGAGCCGGCGGAGCCGACCAACAGGGTCGCCAACCCCGTCATCAGTAACCCCGCCAGTGTCACCCCCGCCACGGCCGCGCCGGCCTCGCGCGCCCCCGGCTCCTCGACGTCGCCCAGGACGGCGCGGGTCTGCCGGGCCAACACCGCCACGTAGATCAACGGCGGCAACAGGGGCAGAAAGCCCAGGGACACCTCGTCCACGGTGAGGGGCACCCTGTTGACCACCAACCACTCCACGGCCACCACGGCGAACAGTGAGTCGAACCCCCGGGCGCTGAACACAAGCACGGCCAGGGTGAGCGCCGTCAGCACCAGCACGGAGACGATGACGGGCAGCGCGGCGGCGGCCGCCGTCCACAACAACGATCGGGCACCCGCCGGGGTCCGTCTCGCGGCGGGCCGGATGACACGTGGAGGGCTCACGCTGCCACCGTAGAGAACCGTCCACCCGCGGTACCCCCGGCACGCCGCGACCCCCGGCATCCGGGGATGGCGGGGGTCGGGTGGCGCATGCTCGCGGCGGTCCCTGCAGGACCACCACGAACGGATCACATGGCGTCGAGGAGCTCCTTGGCGAGCTGCGCGGTCTCGGACGGCGTCTTGCCGACCTTGACTCCTGCGGCCTCCAGGGCCTCCTTCTTGGCCTGAGCGGTGCCCGCGGAGCCGGAGACGATGGCGCCGGCGTGGCCCATCGTCTTGCCCTCGGGGGCGGTGAAGCCCGCCACGTAGCCGACGACCGGCTTGGTGACGTTGGCCTTGATGTAGTCGGCAGCCCGCTCCTCGGCGTCGCCGCCGATCTCGCCGATCATCACGATGACCTTGGTCTCCGGGTCGTTCTCGAAGGCCTCGATGCAGTCGATGTGGGTCGTGCCGATGATCGGGTCGCCACCGATGCCGATGGCGGTCGAGAAGCCGTAGTCGGCGAGCTCGTACATCATCTGGTAGGTCAGGGTGCCCGACTTGGACACGAGCCCGACCGGGCCCTTGCCCGCGATGTTGGCCGGGGTGATGCCGACCAGCGACTCGCCCGGTGTGATGATGCCCGGGCAGTTGGGTCCGATGATCCGGGTCTTGCCACCCTTGGCGAGGTTGTAGTTCCACGCGGTGGCGGTGTCCAGCACGGGGGCGCCCTCGGTGATGACCACGGCGAGCGGGATCTCCGCGTCCACGGCCTCGATGATGGCGTCCTTGGTGAAGGGCGGCGGGACGAACAGGATCGTCACGTCCGCACCGGTGGCCTCCATGGCCTCGGCGACGCCGCCGAAGACCGGCAGTTCCACGTCGTTGCCTTTCGCGTCCTTGTGGGACACGGTGGTGCCGGCCTTGCGGGCGTTGACGCCGCCGACGATCTGGGTGCCGGCCGCGAGCATGCGGGCGGTGTGCTTGCTGCCCTCGCCACCGGTGATGCCCTGGACGATGACCTTGCTGTCCTTGTTGAGGAAGATCGACATGTGTGTGAGGTCCTCTGCTTCTTACTTGGCGGCCAGCTCGGCGGCCTTGTCGGCGCCGGAGTCCATGTTGTCGGCCAGGGTGACGAGCGGGTGGTTCGCGTCGGCGAGGATCTTGCGACCCTCCTCGACGTTGTTGCCGTCTAGACGGACGACGAGCGGCTTGTTGGCCTCGTCGCCGAGGATCTCCAGAGCCTTGACGATGCCGTTCGCGACGGCGTCGCAGGCGGTGATGCCGCCGAAGACGTTGACGAACACGCTCTTGACCTGCTCGTCGCCGAGGATGACGTCGAGACCGTTGGCCATGACCTCGGCCGAGGCACCGCCGCCGATGTCGAGGAAGTTGGCGGGCTTGACGCCACCGTGGCTCTCGCCCGCGTACGCGACGACGTCGAGGGTCGACATGACCAGACCGGCACCGTTACCGATGATGCCGACCTGCCCGTCGAGCTTGACGTAGTTGAGGTCGTTCTCCGCGGCCTTCTGCTCGAGCGGATCCGTGGTGCCCGCGTCGGAGAAGTCCTCGAAGGACTCCTTGTGGCGGAACTCCGCGTTCTCGTCGAGGGTGACCTTGCCGTCGAGCGCCAGGATCTCGTCGTTCGGGGTGCGGACGAGCGGGTTCACCTCGACCAGCGTGGCGTCCTCCTTGACGAACACCTCGTAGAGCTTGGCGATCGTCACCGCAGCGGCGTCGAGCACCTCCTCCGGGAGGTGGCCGGCCTTCGCGATCTCGCGGGCCTTGGCCTCGTCGACGCCGACCGTGGGATCGATGTTGATCCGGGCGAGGCGGTCCGGGGACTCCTCGGCGACCTGCTCGATCTCGACGCCACCCTCGACCGAACACATGGCCAGGTAGTTGCGGTTCGCGCGATCGAGGAGGAAGGAGATGTAGTACTCCTCGGCGATGTCGCTGGCCTCGGCGACGAGCAGCTTCTTGACGATGTGGCCCTTGATGTCCAGGCCCAGGATGTCCTCGGCCCGGGCGCGGGCCTCCTTGGCGTCCTCCGCCAGCTTGACGCCGCCGGCCTTGCCACGGCCTCCGACCTTCACCTGTGCCTTGACGACGACAGGCTTGCCGATCTCGGCCGCGACCTTCTCGGCCTCCTCCGCGGTGTCCGCAACGCGCCCCGGGGTGGTGGGCACGTCATGCTTCGCGAAAAGAGCCTTTGCCTGGTATTCAAAGAGATCCATCAGCTCACCATCTTGACGTGGGTAGATTCGCCCGGCCCTGTTGTAAAGCCGAGTCCTTCCTCATCCTAGGCGCGGGGTGTGTCGCCCGTCGCACCCTGGGGGTGACCGTGTGTGCCCGGTCACACGAGCGCGCGGCCACGGAGGCACCGTGACCACCACTCGAGACCCGAGCATTAACTCCAAACCCCTTGACCACTGGAGTCACACCGGTGTGATCCACCCCTCCCTCGCCAGCCGGGTGTGACCTTGCGGCGCCGTTGCCGGTCCGTTACCTTGGGGGGCGTCTTGATCACGGAAAGATCACAGCACGACCTCAGAGGGGAAACGCCACCGGTGAAGAACGAGTCGCAGCACGTACCACCCGCGACTCCTGTCGTCGTACCCGCATCCGGTGCACACGCGGGAGGACGTCACCGCCTCCCCTCGCCCCCCCACGCACTGCGTGGTCGCGCCGCCGTTCTGGCCGTCGCCGCCGGTGCCGCCGTGTCGGCAGCCTCTGCGGGCTCGGTCATGGACGTCGTGGGCACCCACTCCGCCGAGGCGGGCGACATCGCCCTCCTCGCCAACGGCGAGGCTGCCCCGGCGACCGGCGCGCCCGACGCTCCGTCATCCTCCACTCCCGCGACACCCTCCCTCCCCGAGCCCGTGGTCGTCTCGGCCCTCGACTCGGCAGCCGAGAACGCGCAGTCGGCCATGCTCTACGCCGGCACGGAGATCAACACCCAGCGTGAGATCGCCGAAGAGCAGGCCCGGCGTCCGAAGGTGGCTCTTCCCGCCGAGGGAACCTTCACCTCGGGTTTCGGCATGCGGTGGGGCGCGATGCACGCGGGGATCGACATCGCCAACTCCAACGGCACGCCGATCCTCGCGGCCACCGACGGAGTGGTGATCGATTCCGGCCCCGCTCAAGGGTTCGGGAACTGGATCCGGATCATGTCCGACGACGGCACGATGACCGTCTACGGACACATGGAGTCACTCGACGTCCGTGAGGGGGAGCGCGTCTACGCCGGTCAGCGGATCGCCGGCATGGGCAACATGGGCTTCTCGACGGGCTCCCACCTGCATTTCGAGGTGCTGCTCAACAACGGGTCCCAGCACGTCGACCCCGTCATCTGGTTGGCCCAGCACGGCATCTACCTCGCGGGCGCAGGAAGCGTGGAGGGTTCGAGCTCCATCCCCTTCGGCAGCTGACCCCGCGGCAGTAGACCCCCGGGGCAGTTGACCTCGGGGCAGCCGGCCCCCGGCAGGTCCCCCACTAGAGCTTCTGCATCGGGACTCCCCCGATCAGCATCAGTCGCACCGTCCCCGACGCGCCGAAGTCGATCGTCGCCGTCGCACGCGGACCGCTCCCGTCGCACGTGAGCACCTTGCCGAGCCCGTACTTGTCGTGCGTCACCCGATCCCCCGGCGCCAATTCCATGGTGGGCGCGGAGGACTTCGCCCTGGGGATCCCGGACGAGCGTCCGCCACCGGAGCCGAACCCGCCACCGGAACCGTAGCCACCCCCTGCACCGCCACCACCGAATCGGCGTCGCGGCGCGTACGAGTCGGAATCGCCGAACCCTCCGCCGCCGACCGGTTCCTCGCGTTGCCACTCGATCGCCTCGGAGGGGATCTCCTCGAGGAAGCGAGACCCGGGATTGGTCATGGGCTGGCCCCACGACGAACGCATCATCGCGCGGGTCAGGTAGAGACGCGTGCGGGCGCGGGTGATGCCCACGTATGCCAACCGCCGCTCCTCGGACAGCTCCGCCGGATCCCCGAGGGCACGCATGTGCGGGAACAGGCCGTCCTCCATCCCGACGAGGAACACCACCGGGAACTCGAGGCCCTTGGCGGTGTGGAGGGTCATGAGGGTGACCTGCCCCTGGTCCTGATCGGGGATCTGGTCGGCGTCCGCCACCAGCGAGACCCGCTCGAGGAAGGCCGCCAGCGAACCCGGCTCGGCGAGGCCCTCGTCCAGATCGGCCTCGCGGTCGCCGAAACCCAGCTCCCGCGCAGACCGCTGGAGCGCGGCCTCGGAGGAGAACTCCCGGCCCACACCCACCAGCTCGTTGAGGTTGTCCAACCGCGCCGCGTCCTGCGGGTCGTTGGAGGCCTCCAACTCGGCGCGGTACCCGGTGCGCTCCAGTACGGCTTCGACCAGGGCGCCGACGTCGGGGGCCGAATCCTCGCCTCCGGGGTGGTCTGAGCCGGCCATGCCCCCACGCAGCTCATCGAGCAGCGAGACGAACCCCGCGATCGCCTTGGCCGATCGCGTCGGCAGCAGCGCCACCCTGCCCTCGGCGGCGTCCCGCAGGGCTTCTCCGAAGCCGATGGCCCGCTGTTCGGCGTGGACCACCACACAGGCCTCCGCGCGGTCGCCGATCCCCCGCCGCGGCGTGTTGAGGATGCGGCGCAGAGCCACCGTGTCGTCCGGGTTGGCGAGCACCTTGAGGTAGGCGACCACGTCGCGCACCTCCTTGCGCTCGTAGAACCGGGTGCCCCCGACGACCTTGTAGGGCAGTCCCAGGCGGACGAACACGTCCTCGATCACACGGGAGGAGTTGTTCGTCCGGTAGAACACCGCCACGTCGGAATACCCGGCCACCCCGGAGTCCACGAGCCGGTCGATCTCCCCGGCGATGAACCGCGCCTCGTCGTGTTCATTGTCCGCCACGTATCCCACGAGCAACTCGCCGGTTCCCTCGTCGGTCCAGAGGTTCTTCTCCCTCCGGCCCGGGTTGCGGGAGATCACGGCGTTGGCGGCGGAGAGAATCGTCTGGGTCGAGCGGTAGTTCTGTTCCAGCAGGATTGATCGGGCGTCCGGGTAGTCGTGCTCGAAGTCCTCGATGTTGCGGATGGTGGCCCCGCGGAAGGCGTAGATGGACTGGTCGGCGTCTCCCACCACGCAGAGTTCGGCCGGTGCGACCCCGGCCGCGGCGTCGTCACCGGCCCCCGCCGCCCCGCCGACCAGAGTGCGGACGAGGATGTACTGGGCGTGGTTGGTGTCCTGGTACTCGTCCACCATGACGTGGCGGAACCGGCGCCGGTAGTAGGCCGCCACCTCCGGGTGCGACCGAAGCAGCGCCACGGTCTCCCCGATCAGGTCGTCGAAGTCGAAGGCGTTGGCCGCCTGTAGCCGCGCCTGGTACTCGGTGAACACCGCCGCGACCGTCTGCCCGGTCCGGTCCGAGTCCTCCAGCGCACGATCCATGGCCTCCGACGGCTCACGGAGTTCGTTCTTGTGGTTCGAGATGGCCGCGGCGAGCATCCGCGGCGTGAACTTCTTGATGTCGAGGTTCTGCTCCTTGGCGATCATGCCGAGCAGGCGACGGGAATCGTCCGAATCGTAGATCGTGAAGTTGGAATTGCGGGTACCCAGGAGCGCGGACTGGGCGCGCAGGATCCGCACGCAGATCGAGTGGAACGTGGCCACCCACATCCGCTCGGCGTGGGAACCCACCAGGCCGGAGACCCGCTCCCGCATCTCCGCGGCGGCCTTGTTGGTGAACGTGATGGCGAGGATCTGCCCCGGGTGCGCGCCCCCCTCGGCCAGCAGGTAGGCGATCCGCCTGGTCAGCACGCTGGTCTTACCCGAGCCCGCGCCGGCCACGATCAACAACGGGCCGCCGCGGTGCGTGACCGCGGCGACCTGCTGTGGGTTGAGCCCGTCGAGGAGGGGCGAATCGACAGAGGTGCGGCTGGCTGGAGCTGAAACGCTGGCTGGAGCGGAGGCGGAGTGGGTCATCGTGGTGTCCAATCTACCCACCCGCTCCGACAGCCCGATCTCAGCGCGGGCGGTCCCCCATGAACTCCTCGACCTGCGCTGCCGTCGCCGTCAGAGTCGGATCGTTGTCCAGGTAGTGCTTCGTCTCGCGGACGATGAGACCGGAGAGGACCAGGAGTCCGATGAGGTTCGGGATGGCCATCAGGCCGTTCATCACGTCGGCGAAGTTCCACACAACCTCGAGCTCGACGACCGCACCCACGAACACCACGCACGTGAAGACCATCCGGTAGGGAATGACCCCCCCGGCGCCCACGAGTCGCTCGACACACCGCTCGCCGTAGTACGACCAGCCGAGGATCGTCGAGAAGGCGAAGAACGCGATCGCCACCGCCACGAGCTTGTCGCCGTACGGCATCGCCTCGGCGAACGCGTCGGCGGTCATGGTGCCGGCCGTGTCACTCCCCCGCTCCCACACCCCGGAGGTGACGATCACCAGGCCGGTGAAGGTGACGACGATGATGGTGTCGATGAAGGTCTGGGTCATGGACACCAGGCCCTGACGGGTCGGGTGGGTGGTCTTGGCCGCGGCGGCCGCGATGGCCGCGGAGCCCATACCGGACTCGTTGGAGAAGATGCCCCGCGCCACGCCCATCTGGATGGCGTACATGATCGCGGCACCGGCGAAGCCACCCACCGCGGACGTGCCGGTGAAGGCCTCGGTGAAGATCTGCCCGAACGCCCCGGGGATCGCGTCGGCGTTGAGCACAAGGACGACCATCCCGCCGAGCAGGTACAGCACGATCATCAGGGGGACGAACCCTGCCGTGACCCGGCCGATGGACTTGATGCCGCCGAGAAGGACCGCACCGGTGAGGACGAACAGGATCACGCCGGAGGCCACGACGGGGATGCCGAAGGAGTTGTCGAGCTGGGCCGCCACCGCGTTGCCCTGCGTCATGTTTCCGATGCCGAAGCTCGCCAGGACCGCGAACACCGCGAAGACGAGAGACAGGACGAGTCCCACCCGGGCGCCGGTCCGGCCGAACAGATCGGCGAATCCCCGGTGGAGGTAGTACTGCGGACCACCGGACTGCTCGCCACGGGCGTCGGTCACGCGGTACCGCACCCCCAGGAAGGCCTCCGAATACTTGGAGGCCATTCCCACGAGGGCGGTGACCCACATCCAGAAGAGCGCGCCGGGCCCGCCCAGGGAGATCGCCGTCGCGACACCGACGATGTTGCCCACGCCGACCGTCGCGGCGAGCGCGGTGGTCAACGCCTGGTACTGGCTGATGTCACCCGCGCCGCCGTCGTCCCGGCGCCGGAGCAGCCCCAGGTTGAGCGCGGGGCCCAGTTTGCGGAACTGGATCGCGCGCAGCCTGATCGTGAGGAACAGGCCGGTGCCGAGCAGCAGCGGGATGAGGACGAATGGTCCCCAGATCACGGATCCGATGTCCGCGAGAAGCGTGTTCAAGTTGTCCACGGGCGGCAACATTAGACTGTCCTGAGGGTCCAGCGGAAGAGAGTGGGATGATTACGACATGAACCCTGACCCCGCCGGCACGGACGATCCGTTGTCCGAGGCCCAGATCCAGGAGCTCCGTCTGGAGATCGACCGGTTGGACGCAGAGATCCTGGACGCGATAGTCCGCCGCAGCGAGATATCCAAGCGCATCGGCCGCACGCGGATGAAGTCCGGCGGCACCAAGCTGGTCCACACCCGCGAACTCAAGGTCTACGAGCGCTTCTCTTCCCTCGGCCAGGAGGGGCAGACCCTCGCGGGGATGCTCCTGCGCCTGGGTCGCGGGCGACTGGGCTGAGACCCGGACCGACGCGTCCGGCGGTGGAGGCGAACCCCAACCACGTGTGGTGGTTGTTCGCCCAGCACCAGCCCACCTTCGGGGCCCCCTTGCTCTCCCGACCGTCGCGGCCCGTCCCCCCGCTGATCCACAGTGCCGGGGTCCGGGCGTCCAGCGCTCCGTCGGCCTTGCGCTTCCGCGACCCGATGCACATGAAGCACCTGCCGGGTTCGAGCATCTCCGGCTGTTGGAGCAGCCAGCTCACCCCCTCGGAGATGGTCAGCGGAGTGCGCCCCCGCCGGGCGAACTCGGCGTGCGCGTCGGTCGGGGTCCAGCCCAGCATGTCGTCGTCACGTGTCACGTCATCGACCAGGTAGAGCGGGGCGTCCGGCACCCGGACGTCGTCGGTCGGTGTGAACTCGGCCAGGTCGGACATGTCGACCACGACGAAACCGGCCCTACCCTCACGTCGCAGCAGGCTCACGAGTTGAGCGGTGGGAACTAACGAGGGGTGGACCGCCAGCACCGGCCTTCCCACGGCCACGTCGGCGGGGAGTGACGCGGCGTGCTCCCGCAGCCGCCCGGCGGTGATCCCGGCGAGCCCGGGCACGCCCAGCTCGACCAGTCGTTCCACCTGGGGCGAGACGGAGGAGTCGGACGGAGGAGTCATGGGGGTCACGTGTGTGGAACGGACAACGCGGCCCCCGTATTCCCGACTAGCCTCGCATACGGACGGCGGGCGACCCCCGGGCGGCGAGACTGGGCAGGAGCGGTTATGACGGACATCAGCACGACCCCGCAGTGGTCGGACATCGAGGGCCTCGTTCCGATGATCGGTGGCGTGACCCTCCGCGAGTTGTTCGCCGCCGACCCGGAGCGGGGTCGCCGCATGACGGTCACCGCGGGCGACCTACACATCGATCTGTCCAAGCACCTGGTCACCGACGAGGTCATGAGCGCGCTGACCGAGCTGGCCCACGCCGCCCGTCTGCCGGCGCAGCGGGCCGCGATGTTCCGGGGTGACCGGATCAACACGACCGAGGACCGATCCGTCCTCCACACCGCGCTCCGTCTCCCCGCCGACGCCGAGCTCGTCGTCGACGGACGGGACGTGGTGGCCGACGTCCACGGGGTCCTCACCCGGATGGCCGATTTCGCCGAGCGGGTCCGCTCCGGCGAATGGACGGGGCACACGGGGGCGCGGATCGACACCGTGGTCAACATCGGCATCGGGGGCTCGGACCTCGGTCCCGTGATGGTCGACAGGGCCCTGCGCCACCTGCAGACCGCGGGCGTCCGCGCACGCTATGTCTCCAACGTGGACCCTGCGGACCTCTCGGACGTGCTCTCCGAGGTCGACCCCGCCACCACTCTCGTGGTCGTGGCCTCCAAGACCTTCACCACGCAGGAGACCATGGCCAACGCCCATGCCGCGCGCCGGCACTTCGTCGAGGCGCTCGGGTCACAGGACGCGATCGCGTCCCACTTCGTGGCGGTGTCGACCGCCACCGAGAAGGTGGCCGACTTCGGGATCGCGGCGGAGAACATGTTCGAGTTCTGGGACTGGGTCGGGGGCCGGTACTCGGTGTCGTCGGCGATCGGCCTGTCGGTGATGATCACGGTGGGACCGGCGGCATTCGTGGAGCTGCTCGAGGGCTTCCACACCATGGACCTGCACTTCGCGACCGAGGCACCCGAGCACAACGCGCCGGTCCTCATGGCCCTGCTCGGCATCTGGTACACCTGCTTCCTCGGAGCCCAGTCCAAGGCCGTGATCCCCTACGCCCAAGGGCTTCTCCGCTTCCCCGCCTACCTGCAGCAGCTCACCATGGAGTCCCTCGGCAAGTCGGTCCGGCTCGACGGCTCCGACGTCTCCTACCCCACCGGTGAGGTCTACTGGGGCGAGCCCGGCACCAACGGCCAGCACGCCTTCTTCCAGCTCCTGCATCAGGGCACCCAGCTCGTCCCGGTGGACTTCATCGGTATCGCCCGCCCGGTGACGGACCTGCCCGCCGCGGACGGCGCCGGCTCGATGCACGACATGCTCGTTGCCAACCTCTTCGCCCAGTCCCGCGTGCTGGCGTTCGGCAAGACCGAGGAGGAGGTGCTCGCGGAGGGGGTCGACCCCGAGCTCGCGCCCCACAAGGTCATGCCCGGCAACCGGCCGTCCACCACGATCCTCGCCCCGTCGCTCTCACCCGGGGTCCTCGGCCAGCTCATCGCGCTGTACGAACACGTGGTGTTCACCCAGGCCGCCGTGCTGGGCATCAACGCCTTCGACCAGTGGGGGGTCGAGCTGGGTAAGGCGCAGGCCGGCGAGCTCCTGCGGGCTCTGACCGCCGAGAGGCACCCGGGAGACGGTTTCGATTCCTCGACGGATTCTCTCGTGGAGATCTACCGCGAGGCCCGCGGTCGCCGCTGAGTCGGCCCTCCTCGCCCACGAAGGGCTCGTAACCGGGTGTCGTACCCCGGTGCGATCATTCCCGCATGAGCACCGTCTACTGCACCGCCACCAGCCTCGACGGGTACATCGCCGACGACGAGGAGAGCCTCTCCTGGCTGTTCGCGACCTCCGGCGGGGCAGATCCCACAGGTGGCACACCGACCGAGCCCGACCCCGCGCTCCCCGCCCTCCACTTCGACCGCTTCTATTCCGGCGTCGGTTCACTCGTCTGCGGGGTCAACACGTTCGAGTGGGTGCGCCGCGACCTCACGAAGGACGGCCGACCGTTCGTCTGGCCCTACTCCGTGCCGAGCTGGGTCGTCACCCACCGCGATCTCGATCCCGTCGACGGAGTCGAGTTCGTCGCCGGTGACGTCGGCGATCTGCACCCCCTCCTGGTCGATGCCGCCGGCGGCGGGGATGTCTGGGTGGTCGGTGGTGGCGACCTCGCGGGCCAGTTCGCCGACCGGGGGTTGCTCGACCGGGTCTGGATCCACCAGTGTCCGGTCGTCCTCGGTTCCGGGCGTCCCCTGCTGCCCCGCCGGCTCCGTCTTCGCCGTCGGCAGCTCGAGGCGCAGGGCCAGTTCACAGCGATGCTGTTCGACGTGGTGGGCCCCGAGGCGCGCCCCACCCGCTGACCGGGCCGCCTACCGGGCCGTAGCGCTGACCTGCGTGCACGCCTGCGTTCTCGCCTGCCCGAGTCTCGGCGATGACCAGTCCACACCCCTTGAACATTCGAACCTGTGTGCGTAGTATCGAACGTACATTCGATAGGCGTCGGACACTCGATGGTGACGGGGGGTGCGGTATGGACGGCGACGAGAACCCGTTCACGGGCAGCGCTTCCCTCGGCTCCTCCGGAGTCGATCCGCTGACCAGGTTGACCACCTCGGTTCGTGCCGGCTGGGAGGCGGAGAACCGGGCCGCTGCCCGGCGATTGTCGGCCTGCTACGACCTGCTGCTGGAGTGCCTGCGCCGCGACCACTCGGGCGCCGGCCCGGAGTCCCCGCCCGGCCACGCGGTGGTCGACCCGTTCGATGTGGCCACCGGGTACGTGGTGGCAGCGATGGCCGTCTCCACCCTGCGGGCCGAATCGATGGTCTCCTTCGCCGCGGACCTGCACCAGCGCTACCCCGCCGTCCTCGCAGCCCTGGCCTCAGGGCGCCTGGACCAGCGCGCCGCCGAACTGCTGGCCCGCCAGATGGCCACCGTCGATCCCTCGGTCCTCCCGCAGGTTCAACAGGATGTCGTCGACGACTACCTGGCCGCGATCGAGGCCGGCGAACGCCTCGGGGCGCGAGCGATTCGCGATGCGGTGGACGCGGTCATCGCCCGACACGACGCCGACGGCATCCGCAGGCGCAAGGAGGACGCCAGCCGTGCCCGCGGAGTGCGCATCAACAAGGGCGCCGACGGCATGTCCACCGTGTCGGCCATCCTTGCCACCGAAGAGGCGGCGGTCCTCGCCGAGGCGATCGACCAGCGCGCTGCCGAACACGCCGCCGCCGAAGCCGCCGCCGCCACCACCGAGGGGACCGGCCAGCCGGACCCGGACTACTACTACTCCAAGGCCGAACGCCGCGCGGACGCGCTGCTGTCACTCGTGTGTGGCGACAGCCCGCAGCCCGGCAGTTCGGACCATCCCGTGTCGCCGCTGCGACCCAAGGTCACCGTGATCGCTCCCGGCAACACCGGCGCGGACAACCCCGGTGCCGACGGCGACGGGGTGCGGGTGGAGTTCACCCGGACGGGCGAGGCCGCGCTTCAGGCTCTGCTGGACATGCTGAACATCAGCGACGGTGCCAGCGTCGAGAAGGTCGACCCCCGCATCGGTGCCGCCGACGACGCCGGCCGCGGCCTCAAGTACCGGCCCGGAGCCGAGTTGGCACGCCGCATCAGGCTGCGCGACGGAACCTGCCGCCACCCCGGGTGTGCGGTTCCAGCCGATGATTGTGACATCGATCATGTCCGACCGTTCGACCACGCCGACCCTGCCCGGGGCGGGCCGACCGAAGAGCACAACCTCATGTGTCTGTGTCGGCGTCACCACCGGTTCAAGACCTTTTCCGACTGGATCTACAACCTGGAGCCCGAGGGAGGTCTCACCGTCGTCACCCCCGATGGGGCGACCATGACGACCCGACCCTCCGGGCCGCTCGGGGCCTACCGCCGCGAGCAGGCCCGCGCGGAGTCCCAGGCCTGGAATAGGCAACAGCAGCGAAACCCGGACCCGACCACCACAGGCGGTGAAGCACGGCCGGAGCCCACTTATTGGTCTCGCCGAGCGCTCCGCCTGAACGCCGAGCGCGCCCGCGCACATGGATCGGCGGACACCCGCTTCGTCGACCACGGTCGCTGGTGGCGGCGGAACGCGCCCGTGGTCAGCACGGTCGAGGACGAGGTCCGGGCCCTACTCGACGACCTCCTCAGCCCGCCGCCCTTCTAGCAGGTCAGACGAACCTGCGGCTGATCTTCTCCGGCAGGAGTGTCAACAGGGGACCGATCGCCTTCCAGGGCTTGGCGGGGACGAGTGCCCGAGTGGGCTCGGCGTCGATCGTCCTCACCAGCGCGTCGACGCCCTCGTCGAATTCGGTCATCAGTGAGGTCTTGACCGAGCGGTTGATGTCGGTGCGGATGTACCCGGGGAGGATGTCGGTGACCTTGATGCGGCTGCCCGCGCTGTCGAGTTCGGCGTGCAGGCCCTGCGCCAGCGAGGACACGAACGCCTTGGTGGCGCCGTAGGTGTTCTGGGCCTTGGGCATACCGCGCAGGGAGCTCACGGACGAGATGAACACCAGGTGCCCCTCACCCCTCTTGTTCATGAGCTCCATCGCGGCCTCGGCCTGGTTGAGGGTGCCGATCACGTTGACCATCGCGGTCTCGCGATTGGCGTGCGCCTTGCCGGTGCCGATGGACGCCCCCTTCCCGAGTCCGGCGTTGAGGACAAAGCGGTCGATGCCTCCGAGCTCCGCGTCGAGCTCACCGAACACCCGCTCCACCGCGTCGCCATCAGCCACGTCGAGTTCGCGGACCGCTACCGTGATCGAGGGGTTGGCGGCCACGAGCTCGGCGCGGAGCTCCTCGAGGCGGTCGAGGCGGCGGGCGCACAGCGCCAGGCTCTTGCCCTGCGCGGCCCAGCGACGGGCCATACCCTCGCCGAGACCCGCGCTGGCTCCGGTGATCAGAATCGTGTTGCGGTCGGTCACAGGTTCTCCTCCGTTGGCGATGGCCCCAGTGTGGCACGCCCCGGTTGGCACGACGGGCAGCGGTAGGCGATGCGATCGAGCGAATCGCTCGGTTCATCGGGGTCGGCGAGACCACCCAGTCGGAACGTCTCCACCTGGGTCCCACACCTGCGGCAGGGTTTGCCGTCCCGCCCGTACACCCACAGCTCCCTCCCGCGGCGCGTGTCGCCGGTCGTGACCCGGACGGAGCGGTCGGCATTGGCGAGGAGCATCCGCCGGGCGAGGACCACCACCGCGCGCAGATCCGGCACCGCCTCGACGGGCTCCCTCGGGTCGAGGCCTCGCAGAAAGCAGAGCTCGGCGCGGTAGACGGTGCCGATCCCGGCGAGATTCCTCTGGTCCAACAGTGCCTCCCCGATCGTCCGGGTGGGCCGCTCACCGATTCGCCTGATCACCTCCGCGACGCTGGCGTCCGGGTCCCAGTCCCGCCCCAGGAGATCGGGGCCGAGGTGGTCGACCGCCCGATCGGCCTCGGACGGGTCCAGTGCGCGCAGCACTCCGAGTTCGGTGCCCACCACCTCGACGTCACCCGCACGCAGAAGCAGCCGGACGGTGTGCGCGGGGAACCGCCACCGCTCTCCCGCACGATGGATGTGGATGCGGCCCTCCATCTTCAGGTGGATGTGCAGGGTGACGGGGTCCCGACCCTGCGCGTCGGGGCCGACGACGACGAAGAGGTGCTTGCCGCGGGACCGGGCGGTGACCACGGCCCTGCCCCGCAGGTCCACCGCTGCGAATCGGGGGACTCGCAGCTCGGACTTGTCGAGGGTCCGTCCGGCCAACGCCCGGTCGACCCGCTTGGCCACCCTGTAAACGGAATCACCCTCCGGCACCGTCGCCCCCTCTGTCCACTGTGTCTGCTCTGTCCACTGTGTCTGCCCTGGCCGCTCTCCGAATCGCCGAGTTCACCATCCCAGAGCGCGGCACTCCACGACGCCGGCGGTCTCGATCTGGACTGTCGCGTGCTCGATTCCGTGGGCTTCCCGCAGGACGCGCCGCGCCTCCTCAAGGATTCCGGCGTGCTGCGCCCCGGGGGCGATCACCAGGTGGACCGTCCCGACATCCATTCCGGAGGTCAGGGTCCACAGATGCAGGTCGTGCACCCCCTCCACGCCGGGCACCGACGCGAGTTCGGACTCCACCGCAGCGGGGTCGACCCCGGCGGGCGCGTGCTGGGCCAGCACCGCGACGACCTGTCGACCGAGGATCACCGCTCGGATGACGATGAACGCGGCGATCGCCACGGCCACCACGAGATCCCACACGGTCGATCCGGTGGCCCGGATGAGCAGCGCGGCCGCGATCACCCCCACCGATCCGGCCGCGTCGGCCAGGACCTCGAGATACGCGCCGCGGACCGCGAGGCTCTCCGATGAACCGCTGCGCAGCAGGAGTAGCGAGACGACGTTGACGACCAGTCCCATCGCACCCACGATCAGCATGGTCCCGGTGGCGACGTGCGCGTCCGAACCCAACCGGCTGAACGCCTCGACCAGGACGTACACGCCCATTCCGCCCATGATGAGGACCGCGAGCGCGGAGGCGAAGATCTCCACCCGATAGTGGCCGAACGTCCGTCGGCCGGAGCGGTCCGGACGCGAAGCGATCACCGTGGCCGCGAGCACTGCGCCCAGCGCCACCACGTCCGCCCCCATGTGGCCGGCATCGGAGAGTAGCGCCAGGGAGCCGGAGATGACGCCGGCGATCAGCTCGACGACGAAGAACACCGAGGTCAGAGCAAAGGCGCACGCCAGCCTCACCCGGTAGCGAGCCCCGGCGTGGCCGGACGGTTGCGTGCTCACCGAGCCGTGCGTGTGGGCGGAGCCGTGCGCGTCGGCGGGGCCGCGGGTGTGGGCGGAGCCGCGGGTGTGGCTTCCGTGTGAGTGCCCTATCCCCATTCCAACGCCCCTCTCTATATATGCATTGATGCGCATATCTTAACTCGTTGGCG
>NZ_JAALDV010000187.1:0-10799 GCF_014145045.1 Dietzia sp. DQ12-76 | reverse complement strand
CGGACCGCGCCCGCGCCGACCCGGCTGGCACGGACCGCAGCGGCGCCCCCACAGACCGGGGGCCGGCCGTCAGCGCAGCGACTCTTCGCGGAACTCGCCGGGGAAGTCCACCGACGGACCGTTCTCGCTCTCGCCCCTGCGCAGCTCGACGCGGCGGATCTTGCCCGAGATGGTCTTGGGCAGGTCGGTGAACTGCAACCGCCGGACCCTCTTGTAGCCGGCCAGGTGGGTGCGGGAGTAGTCGAAGATCTGGCGGGCGGTGTCTTCGGTCGGCTCCCAGCCGCCGGCCAGGACGACGAACGCCTTCGGCACGCTGAGGCGCACGGGGTCGGGGGAGGGGACGACCGCGGCCTCGGCCACCGCCGGGTGTTCCAGCAGGACGGACTCCAGCTCGAACGGCGAGATCCGGTAGTCGGAGGACTTGAACACGTCATCGGTCCGGCCCACATAGGTGATATAGCCCTCGGAGTCGCGCGACCCCACGTCGCCGGTGTGATAGAAGCCGTCCGCGTAGGCGGCATCGGTTCGTTCGGCGTCGCCGTGGTAGCCGACCATCAGGCCGAGCGGGCGGGGGTCCAGACGCAGGCAGATCTCGCCCTCGGCGCCCTCGCCGGCGACCTCCTGCCCGGTGGCCGGATCGACCAGCACCACGTCGAAGCCGGGGCAGGGCCGGCCCATGGACCCGTCCTTGATGGGTTGCCCCGGCGTGTTGGCGATCTGCACGGTGGTCTCGGTCTGGCCGAAGCCGTCGCGGATGGTCACCCCCCACGCGTCGCGGACCCGGCCGATCACCTCGGGGTTGAGCGGCTCACCGGCGCCCACGGCCAGCCGCGGTGGGACCATCAACTGGGTGAGGTCGGCCTGGATGAGCATGCGCCACACGGTGGGCGGGCAGCACAGGCTCGTCACGCCGCAGCGGTCCATCTCCCGCATCATCGCGGTGGCGTCGAAGCGGGAGTAGTTGTAGATGAACACGCATGATCCGGCGATCCACGGGGTGAAGACGTTGGACCAGGCGTGCTTGGCCCACCCGGGGGAGGACACGTTGAGGTGGACGTCGCCGGGCTGCAGGCCGATCCAGTACATGGTCGACAGGTGGCCGGCGGGGTAGGAGGCGTGCGTGTGCTCGACGAGCTTGGGCTTGCTGGTGGTCCCGGAGGTGAAGTACAGCAGCAGGGTGTCGTCGGCACGGGTGGTGTGGCTGGGCTCGAAATCGGGGGACGCGTCCATCGCGGCGGCGAGGTCGGTCCAGCCCTCGGGGGCGCCGCCCACCGAGATGCGCTGGTAGTCGCCGGCGATGGTGGTGAACCGGTCGGCGAGCTCGTCGCGGGCGATCACGTGCTTGATCCCGCCGCGGGCGATGCGGTCGCGGAGGTCGCCCTCCGCCAACAGGGTGGTGGCGGGGATGACGACGGCGCCGAGTTTGATCACGGCGAGCATGACGTCCCACAGTTCCACCTGGTTGGCGAGCATGAGCAGGACCCGGTCCCCGGGCTCGACACCGCGCTCGCGCAGCCAGTTGGCGGTGCGGTCCGAGCGGACGCGCATCTCGTCGAAGGAGTACTTGGCCTCGGTGGGGGCGCCGCCGCCGTCGTGCTCCTCGACGATCCACAGTGCGGGGTCGCTGTTCCCCTCGGCCTCGACGTCGAACCAGTTCAGGGCCCAGTTCCACTCGTCGAGTTCGGGCCAGGCGAAGCCCGCCCGGGCGGCGTCGTAGTCCTCCGCGGTGGCCTGCAGGAAGTCGCGTGCGGCGCGGAAGCGGGTGGTGGCGTCGGTGTCGAGCGGGGCCATTGAGTCTCCTGACGGGCGGGCACGGGTGGGACGGCGCGGAGGGAACCGGGCACGGGCGGCCGTGGGCACGGGTGAAGGCGCGCACGGCACGTGAGTCAGCTCACAGTATGGGCGCGCGCCAGGGTCGCGGTACACCCGAAAGGGGAGGGTCGGGGGGTGGCCGGACACCCGCCCCTGGATTACTAGGAGATGCAAGTATAGGGTGATGGCCATCACGGGAGAAGAGCCGCGCGGACACGACGGACCGCGGCCTCACGACGAAGGGATGTCCATGTCTGATCTCAGGCAGATCGACCACTACATCAACGGCGCGAGGGTCGCCGGGACGGGTGGCCGCACCCACGAGGTGCTCAACCCCAGCACGGGTATGGCGCAGGCCGTGGTGCCGTTGGCGTCGACGGCCGAGGTCGACGACGTGATCGCCAAGGCCGCCGAGGCCCAGAAGTCGTGGGCGGCGCAGAACCCCCAGAAGCGCGCCCGCGTGCTGATGCGCGTCGTCGACCTGATCAACCAGAACATGGACGAGCTCGCCGAGTTGCTGGCGATCGAGCACGGCAAGACCACCCCGGACGCGCGTGGAGACATCCAGCGTGGCCTCGAGGTGCTCGAGTTCGCGATCGGGATCCCGCACCTGCTCAAGGGTGAGTACACCGAGAACGCCGGGGGCGGCGTGGACGTCTACTCCATGCGTCAGCCGCTCGGTGTCGTGGCCGGGATCACCCCGTTCAACTTCCCCGCCATGATCCCGCTGTGGAAGGCGGGCCCGGCCATCGCGTGCGGCAACGCCTTCGTGCTCAAGCCCTCCGAGCGCGATCCCTCGGTCCCGGTGCGCCTGGCCGAGTTGTTCACCGAGGCGGGCCTGCCCGACGGCATCTTCCAGGTCGTCCACGGCGACAAGGAGGCCGTCGACGCGATCCTCAACAACGACACGATCCAGGCGGTCGGGTTCGTCGGGTCGACCCCGATCGCGCAGTACATCTACGAGAACGCGGCCCGCACCGGCAAGCGCGCGCAGTGCTTCGGTGGCGCCAAGAACCACATGATCATCATGCCCGACGCGGACCTCGAGCAGGCCGCGGACGCCCTGGTCGGGGCCGGTTTCGGCTCCGCTGGTGAGCGGTGCATGGCGATCTCCGTCGCCGTTCCCGTGGGCGAGGGCACCGCCGAGGCGCTGCTGGAGAAGCTGGTGCCCAAGGTCAAGGAGCTGAGGGTGGGCCACAGCCACGACCCGAACGCCGACTACGGCCCGCTGGTCACGCCCGAGTCCAAGGCCCGTGTGCTGGACTACATCGACCAGGGCGAGAAGGCCGGCGCGGAGATCCTCATCGACGGCCGCGGTGTGGGTGCCTACACGGACGAGTTCAACGGCGAGGACATCTCCGGGGGCTACTACGTCGGCCCCACGCTCATGGACAAGGTCACCCCCGACATGAGCGTCTACACGGACGAGATCTTCGGCCCCGTCCTCGTCGTGGTCCACGCCAAGGACTACGACGAGGCCCTTCGCCTGCCCAACGAGCACGAGTACGGCAACGGCGTGGCCATCTTCACCCGCGACGGCGACGCCGCCCGCGAGTTCGTGTCCAACGTCCAGGTGGGCATGGTCGGCGTCAACGTGCCGATCCCCGTGCCGATCGCGTACCACACCTTCGGCGGCTGGAAGAAGTCCGGATTCGGCGACCTCAACCAGCACGGCCCCGAGTCGATCAAGTTCTACTCCAAGGTCAAGACGGTCACCCAGCGCTGGCCGTCGGGCATCAAGGACGGGGCCGAGTTCGTCATCCCCACGATGGACTGACCGGTCCCGCAGCGCGATAGCCGGGCACCGCGACAACCGGGCACCGTATGAGAGGAACACCCATGTTCACCCTGGATGACGACGACAAGGTCATCGTCGACACCGCCCGCGACTTCGCGGCCAAGCGGATCGCGCCCATGGCGCAGGAGTGGGACGCGAGCCATCATTTCCCGAAAGACGTCCTCCGCGAGGCGGCCGAGATGGGGATGGGCGCCATCTACGTCTCCGAGGACGTCGGGGGCAGCGGGATGCGTCGCCTCGACGGTGTCCGGATCTTCGAGCAGCTCGCCCGGGGATGCCCGTCGGTGGCCGCGTACCTGTCCATCCACAACATGTGCGTGTGGATGGTCGACGAGTTCGGCACCGAGGAGCAGCGTCGCGAGTGGATCCCGAGGATGGCGTCGCTGGAGCTGTTCGCCAGCTACTGCCTCACCGAGCCCGGTGCCGGTTCGGACGCGGCGGCCCTGCGGACCAAGGCGGTCAAGGAGGGCGAGGGCGAGTCCGCGGAGTACGTCCTCACCGGCACCAAGCAGTTCATCTCCGGTGGGGGTCAGTCGGACGTCTACGTGGTGATGGCCCGCACCGGTGAGGCCGGCCCCAAAGGGATCTCGGCTTTTCTCGTCCCCGCGGACTCCGAGGGACTGAGCTTCGGCCCGGACGAGCAGAAGATGGGGTGGAACGCCCAGCCGACCGCGCAGGTGATCATGGAGGGTGTCCGGGTCCCGGCCGCGAACCTCATCGGTGGCGCCGAAACGGGGGGAGAGGGCCTCGGGTTCACCATCGCCATGAAGGGCCTCAACGGCGGGCGCATCAACATCGCCGCCTGCTCCCTGGGTGGGGCCCAGGACGCGTACTCGCGGGCCGTCGCCCACGTGCGGGACCGGGAGGCCTTCGGCGGTGCGCTCATCGACGAGCCGACGATCCGCTTCACCCTCGCCGAGATGGCGACGGAGTTGGAGGCCAGCCGGCTCATGCTGTGGCGGGCCGCCGCGGCCCTGGACGCCAAGGAGCCGGACCATGTCGAGAAGTGCGCGATGGCGAAGCTGTTCGTCACCGACCACTGCTTCGACATCGCGGACCGGGCACTGCAACTCTTCGGCGGGTACGGATACCTCGCCGAGTACGGAATAGAGAAGATCGTGCGAGATCTCCGGGTGCACCGCATCCTGGAGGGGACGAACGAAATCATGCGTGTCGTCGTCGGCCGGGCCGTCGCCGCGCGCGGACTGGGAGCGTAGGACATGGACAACCGATCGCAGACCGTGGCGTTTCTCGGGCTGGGCAACATGGGTGGACCCATGGCCGCCAACCTGGTGGGCGCCGGATTCGTCGTCAGGGGGTTCGACCCGGTGGAAGCGGCGCAGGAGGCGGCCCGCACCGCCGGGGTCACCGTGTGTGACTCGCCCGCCGAGGCGGTCAGGGGAGCAGGTGTGGTGATCACGATGCTGCCCAACGGTGCGCTGGTGACCTCGACCTATGACGAAGTGCTGGGCGAGGCGGGGGAGGGGACCCTGTTCATCGACTCCTCCACGATCTCGGTCGACGACGCCCGTGCGGTCCATGCCAAGGCGGTGGACGCCGGGATGCTCCAGGTCGACGCGCCCGTCTCCGGTGGCGTCAAAGGTGCGACCGCCGGCACGCTGGCGTTCATGGTCGGCGGGGAGGACGAGGCGTTCGCGGCCGCGCAGCCCGTCCTGGAGCCCATGGCGGGCAAGGTCATCCACTGCGGAGGGGCGGGGGCCGGGCAGGCCGCCAAGGTCTGCAACAACATGGTGCTGGCCGTGCACCAGATCGCGATCGCCGAGGCGTTCGTGCTCGCGGAGGGACTGGGCCTCGATCACCAGGCCCTCTTCGACGTGGTCACCGGCGCGACCGGCAACAGCTGGGCGCTGCACACCAACTGCCCCGTCCCCGGCCCCGTCCCCACCTCGCCCGCCAACAACGACTTCACGCCCGGCTTCGCCACGGCTCTCATGAACAAGGATCTCGGGCTGGCGCTCGCGGCCCTGGAGAGCACTGGTACGGTCGCTCCGCTGGGAGCAGCAGCGGCGGCCCTGTACGACGAGTTCGCGCAGGACAACGGTGGCAAGGACTTCAGCGCCATCATCACCAGCATCCGCGAGTCCTCGCGGAGCTGAACACCTCCACTCTCGGGAGAACACCATGTCCACCCTCCGCCCCAAGGATTCAGACGCTGTACTGGGGGCCCTGCGCAGGGCCCGTCGCACCACCGGTGTGCCGGTCGTCTTCGCCGGCGAGGTCACCGGTGAGACCGCCAGGCTGAACCGCTTCATCGGGGTCCGCACCGACTCCATGCAGGGGTTGGCCGTGGCCAGGGGGCGTGGCCTCGGTGGTCATGTGCTGGCCTCGGGTCGACCGGCGACGGTCCGTGACTACGAGGAGTGCTCGAGGATCACCCGGGACTACGCCGACGCGGTGGACCGCGAGGGCTTGCGGGCGATCATCTCCGTCCCCGTGATGGTCTCGGGGGTGGCGCGGACCATCCTCTACGGATCGGCCCGGGTCGCGACCCAGTTCGGCGACCAGGTCACCCGGACGTTCACCTCCGTCGCCGCGGACCTGGCCTCAGAGTTCAGGATCCACGACGAGGTCGACAGACGACTGCGTATGGCCGATCACGCCGTCGCGGAGCAGAACTTCGGACTGGAGTCCGCGGACCGGGAACGTCTGCGTGTCCTGCACGGCGAGTTGCGTGCGATCGCCGCCGAGCTGGGCGACCCCGGCCTCCGGGAGAGGCTGCTGGCCGCGGGGTCCGCCCTGGCGGGGGTCGGCAGGGCGCCCGAGGAGGGCCGGGACGTCCCCCAGGCGCCGACGGTCCTGTCCCCGCGGGAGATCGACGTCCTCGCGCAGGTGGCGCTCGGATGTTCCAATGCCGAGGTCGGCGCCCGGCTGTCCCTGTCGCCGGAGACGATCAAGGCCTACCTGCGCAACATCGGGACGAAGCTGGGCACACGGTCACGGATGGAGTCCGTGGCCCGGGCCCGGCTCCTCGGCGTCCTGCCCTGATCCGACCAGCCGCCCCTCGTCACGCGGGGGTGGGGTCCACCGCGACCCTGACCCCGGTCGCCGGCCGGGTGAGCATCGTGGTCCACGGGAACGTCAGATCGTCGGGGTCGTCGCTGATCCGCACCCCCGGCCTGCACAGCGCCGCGACGGTCGCGGACAGGGCGGTCACCGCGATCTTCTCGCCGGGACACCGGTGGCCGGTGCGCACCCCGGCGCCGCCGTGGGGGATGAAGGCCTGCAGCTGCTCGGCGTCGTCGACGCCGAGGAACCGTTCCGGGTCGAAGGTCCCCGCGTCGAGCCAGTGGTTCGGATCCGTATCCGTTCCCTGGAGGTCGAGAAGGACGCGGTGCCCCTTGTGTACCGGGCACCCGCGGACCTCGAAGTCCGTCGTCGCGAGCGCCGGCAGCATCGGGACGAACGGGTAGACCCGCCTCACCTCCTGGGCGAACGCGACCGCCTCGGGGACCTCGGTGAGACGGCCGGCGTCCGCCGACGCCTCGCGGATGCGGTCCCGCCACCCCGGGTTCTCGGCCAGGGCGACGGCCGCGAACGCCGCGAAGCGGGCGACCGCCACGGTGGGGCGGGTGAGGTTCTGCAGTTCCACCGCCGCGGTGCGGTCGTCGACCAACCGGCCGTCCTCGTCCCGGAGGTCGGCCATCGCCGCGACGACCGAGTCGGGGTCGGGCTGTAGCGCACCCGACCGGACCTTGCGCACCAGGGACGTGGCCCAGCGGTCGAGACGGAGGCGTTCCACCTGAGCCACGGGGTTCCCCGAGACCCGACCGAAGGTGTCGAGGAGTCTGCTCATCTGCCGCGCACGCCTGTCCGACTCCTCGGGGCGCAGCGGCAGCCCGGCCCAGCGGAAGGCCGCGCGGCCGTAGGCGGTGGTGGTGTCGTGGTAGACGGTGCCCGATCCGTGGCGCGTCCACTGGCCGAGCATGTGCTCGAGTTCCTCCGCCACGAGGGAGGCGAACCGCGCCACCCGGTCGTCGTCGTAGGCCAGGTCTGCGAGCGCGTTCTTCCGGACGGTGTGGGCGTGGCCGTCCAGGCCGTGGACAGCGCCGGGTCCGAAGAGCGGGAGCCGGACGAACGCGGGCATCGCCCCCTCGCGCTTGACCTTGTCGGAGTCGTAGAAGTGGCGGACACCCTCCACTCCGCGCAACAGCACGGCCTTGCGACCCATGAGGCGCAGTCGCACCGGCGTCTGCGAGTCGGCGGGCAGTCCCGCGCGTTGCCGCACGCGGGAGGTGAAGAGGTATCCGGAACGGAGGAAGTCGAGGGACTGTTCGCGGAGCCGTCGGTGATCGTTGGGCGACATCGGTGTCTCCAGTCAGTCGGGGGCACGGTACGCCGCACACCCTAGGGCCGACTGGAGGTCGGGGCATCCGGTCCCGCCCCCTCTCCGATCGGTCCGCACGGTCAGCGCCGGTGTGGGACGGATCACGCCCCACATACTTTCGGGTGTATCGGGTGTGGTGGTCATCACATACCGTTCGCCTCAATCGACGCCAGAGCGTCGGCGATCACCCCCTCTCGCCGGAGGTCCGATACCCGGCGAGCCAGACACGACTGGAGTTGTCTTGACGCAGTCCCGAACCACCCCGCCGGGGGACGCGGCACCGCAGTCCCCCACCCTTCCGCCGGTCGAGCAGAAGACCTCGCTGAAGAAGGTCGCCGCGGCCTCCTCGATCGGTACCACCATCGAGTGGTACGACTTCTTCATCTACGGCACCGCCGCCGCGCTCGTCTTCCCGGCGCTGTTCTTCCCCGATCAGAACCCCGCGACGGCGACGCTGTCCTCGTTCGCGACGTTCGCCGTGGCGTTCTTCGCCCGGCCCGTCGGTGCGGCGATCTTCGGCCACTTCGGTGACCGGATCGGCCGCAAGAACACCCTCGTGTGGACGCTCATCATCATGGGCGTGGCGACCGTGTTCATCGGTCTGCTGCCCGGGTACAACACCGGGGCCTTCGGCGTCTTCTCGGGCGGCATCGGGATCTGGGCACCGACACTCCTCGTGGTGTGCAGGTTCTTCCAGGGCTTCGCGGTCGGCGGCGAATGGGCCGGAGCCACCCTGCTCACGGCCGAATACGCACCCGAGGGTAAGCGCGGCATGATGGCCATGTGGCCGCAGCTGGGCGTGGCCTTCGCCTTCTTCCTCTCCTCGGGCACGTTCCTGGTGTTCTCCCTCGTCGCCGGTGGCGGCGCGGACCTCGACAGCCCGTTCATGCAGTACGGCTGGCGTATCCCGTTCCTGCTCTCCGCCGTCCTGGTCCTGGTGGGCCTGTGGATCCGTCTGACCGTCGAGGAGACCCCCGTCTTCCGCCAGACCCAGGCCCGCGAGGCCAAGGAGGCCGCCGCGACCGCGGCGGCGGACCGGGCCGCGAACAGGGCCACCGCTCCCAAGACGCTGCCCTTCGCCGATGCCCTGCGCTTCCAGTGGAAGGAGATCATCATCGCGGGTGGCGCGCTCACCTCGCTGTTCTCCCTCTTCTACATGGGCACCTCGTTCCTCACCAACTACGCGACCGCCACCCTGGGGCACTCGCGGCCGTTCGTCCTGGCCATGGGCATGATCGCCGCACTGATCTTCGGCGCCGCCATCGCGTTGTCGGCGATGTACTCCGACAAGATCGGCCGGAGGAAGGTCATCGGCACCTCGGTCGGGCTCGCCATCCCGTGGACACTGGTCGTCTTCCCGATCCTCGACACCGGGTCGACCGTCGCCTTCGGTCTGGTCCTGTTCGTCACGCTGGTCATCTTCGGCATCGCCTACGGCCCGGCCGGCGCGCTGCTCCCGGAGCTGTTCCAGGCCCGTTACCGCTACACCGGTGCCGGCCTGGGCTACAACCTCGCCGGCATCCTCGGTGGCGCGTTGCCGCCGCTGGCCGCGGCCGCGATGATCGGCGCCGGCAACACCCTGGGTGTCGGCCTGATGCTCTCCGCGCTGTCGATCATATCCATGATCTGCATCTTCCTCATGACGGAGTCGAGCAAGAACGTTATCCACGCCGACGCCGAGCCGGACGACTCGCGGCTCGTCGCCACCGAGATGCCGTGACCGAGGTCTGACGAGTTCGGTCCAGGATCCGCACGACGGATCCTCCCCGGACAGCCGCGCCCGGCCCCACCCGAGAGGGGGCCGGGCGCGGTGTTGTTACTCCGGGGCCCCGCTGGTCAGAAGTCGCCGGCGGTCCGCCGGAGCGACGAGATGGCCTCGATCAGCGCCGACTGTTCCGACCGGTCCATCCCGGGATCGGAGAAGACCCCGGCGTTGAGCGCTGCTGTGGCCTCGGAGACCACACGCCGACCCTCGGCGGTGATCTCCACCAGGGTCGTCCGTCCGTCGGTCGGGTGTGGTCGGCGTTCGACCAGCCCGGCGTCCAGGAGACGCTTCATGGCGCTGGTGACGCTGGTGACGTGTACCTGCAGTCGCTCGGAGGCCTTGGTGATGGGCAGTGAGCCTGACCTCGAGAAGGCCAGCAGTCGGAGGAGTTCATAGCGGGGGAACGAGAGGTTCCACGGGCGTAGTGTCTCCTCCACCCTCGCCAGGAGGATCTGGTGCGCGCGCATGATCGACGTCACCACGGTCATCCCCTGGGCCGCGTCGGTCCATCCCTCGCGTTCCCAGTTGGCGCGGGCCTGGTCGATGCGGTCGGGGATCGGGGCGGTCCTGGGGGGCACGGCTCACTCCTGGAGGACACGGCGGGCGTCTGATCAGGCGAGTCTATCCGCCCGGTCCCCGTGCGACCGGCAGACGTGCGGGACGGGACGCCCGGCGGGCCTTCGGGACGGCGACCCCGCATATCCTCGTGGGCGCCTGTCGTTCCACGCTCGCCTCGCCGGGACCGGGGGCATGCTGGGATAGGCGTACGCCGTCCACCGACAAGGAGTCCGAGGATCGATGACGACCACCCAGAGCCCCCTCCGCATCGGAAACGTCTCGGCCTCACGTGGTGACCGCGCCACCGCGACGGCCGAGTTCCTCGACGCCGCCACGCTCGACGTCCTCGCCCTGGACATGCTCTCCGACGAAGCGGTGCTCGAGCTCGCCGGGCAACGGGTGGCGGGCGGGCCGGGTTACGAGCGGGCCGCGGTGGTCCAGATCGGCGAGTGCCTCGACCGCCTCGGCGCCGGGGGGGTCCGGATCGTCACCAACGCCGGCGCCCTCGACCCCGAGGGGCT
>NZ_JAALDV010000186.1:0-2417 GCF_014145045.1 Dietzia sp. DQ12-76 | reverse complement strand
CTCGCCGGCGTGGTCGGCGGTGCGGGTCCACGCGATCTCCGATTCCGGCAGTCGCGGGAAGTAGGCGGCGTAGCGCAACCCGCCGCCCAGGACGTGGTTGGCGCAGTCGCGGCGGCTCCATCCCGGGCACGCGTCGCAGTCGCCGTCGAGACCCGCCGCGAGCGCGCGGCCGAACAGGGTGGTGGCCCGGTCGAGGACCGACAGGTCCTCCGGGCTCAACGGGGTCGGGGTCACGGTCACCTCATCTGCAGGAATGTCTGGGCCTCACACTAGGTTGACTGGGACGGCGTGACCAGATCGCGCCAGCCCCTGAGCCGTGACGAGAAAGGACCGATACCCGCCATGAGCGCGCAGACCTCCGGTGCAGCAGAGACCCGGGAGTTCCAGGCCGAGACCCGGCAACTGCTGGATCTGATGATCCACTCGATCTACTCCAACCCGGACACCTTCCTCCGAGAGGTCATCTCCAACTCCTCGGACGCGTTGGACAAGGTGAGGCTGGCCGCGATTCAGGACTCCTCGTTGGGTGTCGACACCTCGGACCTGCACATCGAGTTGATCCCCGATGAGCAGGCCCGCACCCTGACGATCCGCGACAACGGCATCGGGATGTCGCGCGACGAGGTGGTGGATCTCATCGGCACGCTCGCGAAATCGGGTACCGGCCAGATGCGGGAGGCCCTCGCGGCGGCGCGCGCGGCGCAGGAGTCGGGCGAGGCCAGCGAGCAGGTGACCGCCGATCTCATCGGCCAGTTCGGTATCGGGTTCTACTCCACCTTCATGGTCGCCGATGAGGTCACGTTGGTCACCCGCAAGGCCGGCGAGACCACCGGCACGCGCTGGACCTCGGGAGGCGAGGGGACGTACACGATCGAGGAGGCCCCCGACGCCCCCCAGGGCACCTCGGTGGTCCTCCGGCTCAAGCCGACCGGCGGGGACGCGGCGCTGCCCGACTATGCCGCGGAGTCCACGCTGCGCCGGGTCGTGCGCACCTACTCGGACTTCATCGCCTGGCCGATCCGCATGGAGGTGCAGCGCCCCGCACCGGAACCGACGGGGGACGACGACGAGGGGAACGACCCCGCCGCGGAGAGCACGATCACCGAGACCGTGACGCTCAACTCCCAGAAGGCGCTGTGGACGCGGCCCCGCTCCGAGGTGACCGACGAGGAGTACGCGGAGTTCTACCGTCACGTCTCCCACGCCTGGGACGAGCCGCTGGAGACCATCACCCTCAAGGCGGAGGGGACGTTCGAGTACCAGGCTCTGCTCTTCCTGCCCACCCAGGTCCCGTTCGACCTGTTCTCGCCGGACGCCAAGCGCGGGGTTCAGCTCTACGTCCGCAGAGTCTTCATCATGGACGACTGCGAGGAGCTGGTGCCTCCCTTCCTGCGCTTCGTCAAGGGAATCGTCGACGCCCAGGACCTCTCTCTCAACGTCTCGCGCGAGATCCTCCAACAGGACCGCCAGGTCCGTGCGATCCGTAAGCGACTGGTCAAGCGGGTGCTGCAGACCATCGAGCAGCTCAGGACCGAGCGTCCCGAGGAGTTCCGTTCGTTCTGGAAGAACTTCGGCGCGGTCCTGAAAGAAGGCCTGATCTCCGATGTCGACGCCCGCGAGCAACTACTCGCCGTGAGCACGTTCGCGTCCACTCGTCCGCGACCGGACGAGTCCGACGGGGGCACCGGGGGCGAGGACGAGGCGGGCACCACGATCGCCGAGTACATCTCCCGGATGGTCGATGGGCAGGAGGAGATCTACTACCTCACCGGCACGTCCCGCGCGGCGGTGGAGAACTCCCCGCACCTGGAGGCGTTCCGGGCGCGGGGTGTGGAGGTGTTGGTGCTCACCGACCCGGTCGACGAGGTGTGGGTCGACGCGGTCGGCGAGGTCGAGGGCAGGCGGCTGCGCTCGGTGGCCAAGGGCGACGTGGACCTGTCCGGTATCGGAGCCGAGGGTGAGGATGCGAAGGACGAGGCGGATACCGCGGATTTCGCCGGGTTGCTCGACTGGCTGGGCGAGGAGCTGGCCGACGAGGTCAAGCAGGTGCGACTGTCGCATCGTCTGACCGAGTCCGCCGCGTGCATGGTCGGCGACGAGTTCGACATGACCCCGCAACTCGAGGCCATGTACCGGGCCTCGGGCATGGAGCTGCCCGCGAGCAAGAGGATTCTGGAGCTCAACCCGTCTCACCCCCTGGTCGAGCGGTTGCGGTCGCAACATTCCGAGGACCCGTCGGCCCCGGGACTCGCCCAGACGGCGCGCCTGCTCTCGGGTGCGGCCGTCCTGGCCGAGGGCGGGACGCTGTCGGACCCCGCCGCGTTCGCCAAGCTGCTGGTCGACCGGATCTGACGAGAGGTCAGTCGATCGGCGCCCCGCGGGTACCCGGGTCGGATCCCGCGGGGCGCCGGCCGCCA
>NZ_JAALDV010000185.1:0-2503 GCF_014145045.1 Dietzia sp. DQ12-76 | reverse complement strand
AGCGCGTCTGCCATTCCGCCACTCGCGCTCGCACACTGGTGACCTGCACCGGATCTTCCCCGGCTTGGTCGTGCGAGGAATGACACTAGCCGATGCGCGAACCGTGGGACAAATCGGACCCCGCTCCCACCCGACGCCGTCCGGTCATCGCTGGTAGACAAGGACGAGACCGGCCGGGGACACCTCCCCGCACCGTCCGACCCAGGAGGATGACGATGACCGACTTCCGCGTGCCGAACCCCTACGACGCACTTCCGGACCTCCCCGCCCTCGAGGTGACGAGCGAATCCTTCGTCGAGGGCTCCACCCTCTCGTCCGGGCAGCTCGGCGGGAAGATGGGAGTCGAAGGCGGCGAGGACAAGTCGCCTCAGGTGAGCTGGAGTGCCGGGCCGGAGGGGACCCGGACCTACGTGGTGACCGTGTTCGACCCCGACGCGCCGACCGCCTCGGGGTTCTGGCACTGGTCGGTGGCCAACATCCCCGCCGACGTGACCTCGCTACCGGAGGGGGCGTGCACCGGCGACGACACCTCGGGCCTCCCGGAGGGGTCCGTCGTGGTCCGCAACGACGCCGGGTTCAAGGGATTCGTGGGAGCGGCCCCACCGGAGGGGCACGGTCCGCACCGATACATCCTCGCCGTTCACGCCGTCGGCGACGAGATCGAACTCGGAGAGGACGCCTCCTGCGCCTTCGTGGGGTTCAACCTCTTCGGGCAGGGCCTGGCCCGCGGGACCGTCACGGCGCTCTTCGAGCAGTAGGGGTCAGCTGACCGCCGAACCCACGGCCTCCGCCAGGGAGGCGAACCCGCCCTGCCGGAGCCGTCGGGCGACGAGCTTGTTGGTCCCACGGATGAGATCGGGTCCGGTGAACACGAAACCGGTGTACGTCTGGACCAGATGAGCACCGTGGGTGATGCGGTCCCACACGTCCTCCGGGGTCTCGACGCCGCCCACCGAGATGAGGACGATCCGATCGCCGGCCCGCTCGTGGATCCGGGCGAGCACCTGGCGGGACCGGGCCGCGACGGGCGCCCCCGAGATCCCTCCCGCACCCATCGCCTCCACGACGGCAGCCGGTGTCCTGAGCCCGTCCCGGGAGATGGTGGTGTTGGTGGCGACGATGCCCGCGAGGCCCAGCTCCATGACGAGGTCCGTGACCGCGTCGATGTCGTCGTCGTCCAGGTCGGGCGCGATCTTGACCAACACGGGGATCGTCGCCACGTCACGGACCGCGGTGAGGATGGGGCGGAGTGAGTCGACCGCCTGGAGATCCCTGAGGCCGGGGGTGTTGGGGGAGCTGACGTTGACCACCATGTAGTCGGCCAGCCCGGTGAGCACGCTGGCGGACGCCACGTAGTCGCGGACCGCGTCCTCCGGGGGCACCACCTTGGTCTTACCGATGTTGATCCCCACGGGGTCGCTGCTCCGGCGCCTGCGCAGATTGTTGGCCGCGTTGCCCGCGCCGTGATTGTTGAAGCCCATCCGGTTGAGGATCGCCCGGTCCTCCGGCAGCCGGAACAGACGGGGCGCCGGATTCCCGGGCTGGGGTGACGCGGTGACCGTGCCGACCTCGCTGAACCCGAACCCGATCGCACCCCACGAGTCGACGGCCGCGGCGTTCTTGTCGAAACCGGCGGCGAGGCCGAGCGGCCCGGGGAACCGGCGCCCCAGGACATCCTGGGCCAGGATCGGATCCCGGACACCGAGGACCCGGCGCACGAGCGAACCCAGCGGTGGTACCAGGGTCAACAGCTTGAGAAAGCCGAAGACCAGGTGGTGGATCCGTTCCGCGGGAAAGCGGAACAGCACACTCTTCATCAGCGAGTACACGGTCCTCCTCGATGGGGCGTGGGTGGTGCGTCGATCAGCTCGACGGCTCCGGGAGCTCTGGCCGCATCAGGTGCAGTCCCGCACCGTCGGCGGATCCGACGACCACCGTCCCGGAAGCGGTGACCACCAGGGAATCGGGTTGGCGCACCGTCGCGATCTCGGCCCGCCGTACCCCCGTGCCGTCGCCGAGATCGTACGCCTGGACGGTGTTGGTCCCGGTGGAGGTGACCCAGACGACGTCCCGGGTGGGGTCCCCGGCGACCGCCCAGGGCGCGGCCGCGACCGGGAACTGCTGATGGAGCCGGATCGGCGAGGTCGAGTAGACCAGCAGTGTGTCCCCCACGGTGTCGCTGGCGACGATGGTGACATCCCCGTACTCACCGAGCATCCCGGCTCCTCTGCCGGCGCGCAGGAGCGGCCCGGCCCCGGATTCGTCCAGATCGATGCTGGCGATGACGGTGTCCGGTCGGCTGAACGCCGTGACCGAACCGTCCCGGGCCACGCTGATCCGATCGACCGACGTCAGACCACCGACGCGATGCCGCTCGGCCCCGTCGGGGTCGCGGACCACCACCTCGCCGCCGGGGGCGCCCGTGAGGAGCCGACCGTCGGTGGTCACGGCCGCCGCGGTGACGGGTCCGAGCCCCGAGATCTCGCGCGAGTCACCGTCCGGT
>NZ_JAALDV010000184.1:0-3023 GCF_014145045.1 Dietzia sp. DQ12-76 | reverse complement strand
GACCCCCGATGCGGCGCGGCGCATCACGGCGTCGGGGTCCCCCGCGGCCTCGGCGGCCTCGATGAGCGGGCGCTCCGCGGATCGGATCGCCTCGACCGGGTGCGCGCGCAACATGATGTCCACGTCCTTCCTCGGACCCGGGGGCGGGTCACTCCACAGTTACGGATTTGGCGAGATTGCGGGGCTTGTCCACGTCGTAGCCGCGGGCGGCGGCGACCTCGGCGGCGAAGGCCTGGTAGGGGATCGTCGCGAGCAACGGTTGCAGCAGGGTGGTCGACGCCGGGATCGGGATGAAGTGGTCCGACAGCGGTCGCACCACCTCGTCCCCCTCCTCGGCGATCACGATGGTCCGTGCACCACGGGCCCGGATCTCCTGGATGTTGCTCACCAGCTTGGAGTGCAGGACCCCGCGTCCCTCGACCGGCGGCATCACGATGAACACGGGCAGGTCGTCCTCGATCAGCGCGATCGGACCGTGCTTGAGCTCGCCCGCCGGGAAACCCTCGGCGTGCATGTACGCCAACTCCTTGAGCTTGAGCGCTCCCTCGAGGGCGGTCGGGTAGCCGACGTGGCGGCCGAGGAACAACACCGACTTCGACCCGGCGAGCTCCCGGGCGATCTCGCGGACCGGGTCGAGGGAGTCGACCACCTTCTGGATGGCGACGGGCATCTGCTCGAGCTGACGGAACTCGGCCGCCACCTCGTCGGGGTACTTGGTACCGCGGGCCTGGGCCAACGCCAGCCCGACGAGATAGTTGGCGGTGATCTGGGCGAGGTACGCCTTGGTGGACGCCACCCCGATCTCCGGGCCGGCGTGGGTGTAGAGCACGGCGTCGGCCTCACGCGGGATCTGCGACCCGTTGGTGTTGCAGACCGCCAGTACGCGGGCCTTCTGGGACTTGGCGTGACGGACGGCCTCGAGGGTGTCGGCGGTCTCACCGGACTGCGAGATGGCCACCACGAGGGTGGACCGGTCCAACACGGGGTCCCGATAGCGGAACTCCGAGGCGATCTCGACCTCGCAGGGCAGACGGGTCCAGTGCTCGATGGCGTACTTGGCCACCATCCCGGAGTGGTACGCGCTGCCGCAGGCCACGATGAAGACCTTGTCGATGTCCCGCAGGTCCTGGTCGCTGATCCGCTGCTCGTCGAGCACGATCCGACCGTCCTGGAAGTGTCCCAGCAGGGTGTCGGCGACCGCCGCGGGCTGCTCGGCGATCTCCTTGAGCATGAAGTAGTCGTATCCGCCCTTCTCCGCGGCGGCCAGATCCCAGTCGATGTGGAACGGGCGTCCTTCGGCTGGCCCACCGGCGAGATCGGTGATCTCGTAGCCGTCGGCCCGCAGGACCACCACGTTGTCCTGGCCGAGTTCGACCGCCTCTCGGGTGTGCTCGATGAACGCCGCGACATCCGAACCGAGGAACATCTCGCCCTCACCGACGCCCAGCACCAACGGGGTCGACCGCCGGGCCGCGACAAGGGTTCCCGGGTGGGCGGCGTGACTGAAGACCAGGGTGAACGCCCCCTCGAGGCGGCTCAGAACGGCCCGGCACGAGGCGACGAAGTCCCCCGCGTGGGGACCGGACCCCATCTCCCGCGCCAGCAGATGCGCGGCGACCTCGGAGTCGGTGTCCGAGACCAGGTCGACCCCGGCGGCCTCCAACTCCGCACGCAGGGGGGCGAAGTTCTCGATGATGCCGTTGTGCACGATCGCCACGTCGCCGGAGACGTGCGGGTGGGCATTGCGGTCGCTGGGCCGTCCGTGGGTGGCCCAGCGGGTGTGACCGATCCCGGTGGTCCCCGGGAAACCGTCGCGGCCGGCGGAGTCCAACGCGGCCTCGAGGTTGGCGAGTTTGCCCTCCTTCTTCTCGACGCGGGACCCACCCGAACCGTCCAGGACGGCCACGCCCGAGGAGTCGTAGCCGCGGTACTCCATCCGCCGCAGGGCCTCGACCACGACAGGGAGGGCAGCCTGGTGCCCGACATATCCGACGATTCCGCACATGGCCGATCAGTCTAGTCCGGCCGACCCGACTCCCCGGCACCGTCGACCCCCCGGAGGCGATACTGTGGCCCTCGTGGCCACCAAGACCAAAGCACTGCTCGACAAGGTGAACCGGCGGGGCCCCTACGGGGTCGATACGGGCGACCTCGGTTTCACCGGGACGCCGGGCGCCGTGTTCGTGCCCCGTGACGCACCGTCGCCCGCCCCGCTGGTGGGCTTCGCCCACGACTGGACCAAGGGCCCCCGCGACTACACCGACACGCTCAAGCACCTCGCCTCGTGGGGTTTCGTCGTGGTGGCGCCCGCGACCGACCGGTCTCCCCGGCCGAATCACCAGCACTTCGCCGACCACCTCTCGGCCGCGATCGAGGACGTCCTCCAGGCCAGGCTCGGCCGGGGAACGGTCCGCGCGGACCCCCGACGCATCGGTCTGGCCGGCCACGGACTCGGGGCCGGGGTCTGCGCCCTGCTGGCCTCCCAGCGCACCGACATCGACGCAGTGGCGATGGCGTTCCCCACCGAGACCGTCCCGTCCGCCGCCGATCGGGCGATCACCATCGATGCGCCGGGCCTGCTGCTGTCGGCCTCGGGTGGCGTGCACGCCGAGGACGCGCGGGCGATCCACCTGGCATGGCGCGGTCCGATCGTGCACCGGCGTCTCGAGAAGGCCATCGAGACCGGCCTTGTCGAGGGCGCGCCGTTGATCAAGTACGTCGGGCTCGCGGACCCGGATCGTCGGACACAACGCACGGTGCGCCCGCTGCTGGCGGGTTATCTCCTGAACACGCTCGCGGGCGATGCGACCTACTCGGCGTTCGCCGATTCGGAGGAGACGCTCAAGGACACCGTCACGGTGACCGACGCGATGCTGGACGAGGAGGACGACGACCTCACGGCCGGCGGGCCGCCGCTGCTCCGACTCTTCAAGAGCTTCACCGGGAGCTGAGCCCGCCGGATGACCCGGCAGGCCCGGGCCCGCCGGGGTCCCGGGCCCGCCGGGGTCCCGGGGCCGCCGGGG
>NZ_JAALDV010000183.1:0-2438 GCF_014145045.1 Dietzia sp. DQ12-76 | reverse complement strand
CTGGGGAACCTGCTGGACAACGCGCTACGGCACGCCCCGGAGTCCGCGGTCCGGTTGACCGCGCGCACGTTGTGGGATGCCGGCCGCGCCCGCACGCTCATCGCGGTGGCGGACGACGGCGAGGGGATCGCCGCCCCGTCACGGGATGCGGTCCTGCACTCGTTCCACCGGGAAGGCGACACCAATGCCTCCTCCGGGATCGGCCTGGGGCTCTCGGTGGTCCGGGGCTTCGTGGAGGCGATGGGCGGCACCGTGTCGATCGACGAGACCCCGGGCGGCGGCACCACGGTGGAAGTGGACCTGCCCGCCTGCCGCGACTCCGAGCGTGAAGGCGCCAGCGAGGGTGAGTCCGGATGAGCCCGACCGTGCTCGTGGTGGACGACGACGCCCAGCTCCTGCGCGCCCTGCGGATCAACTTCCGGGCGCGGGGCATGACCGTGGTGACCGCGGAGACGGGGGCCGAGGCGCTGTCCCGCGCGGCCGACTGCGACCCCGACCTGATCATCCTGGACCTGGGACTGCCGGACCTCGACGGGATCCACGTGCTCCACGGTCTGCAGGGGTGGTCGCGGGCCCCGGTCCTGGTCCTGTCCGCGCGCCCCGACTCCTCCGACAAGGTCCAGGCCCTGGACGCGGGCGCCGACGACTACGTGACCAAGCCGTTCGCCATGGACGAGTTCTTCGCCCGCGTCCGCGCCGCCCTGCGCCGGGCGAGCAGGGCGGACTCGCCGGGCCAGGCGATGGTCGAGACCCCCGGGTTCACCATCGACTTCCGCACCTCCACGGTGACCCGCCACGGCCAGACGCTGCACCTCACCCCCACCGAGTGGGGAGTGCTGGAGATCCTCGCGCGCAACCCCGGCAGGCTGGTCACCCAGCAGGAGATCCTCCGCGCGGTCTGGGGCGAGGGGTACCAGAAGGAGACCCACTACCTGCGGGTGTACATGGCCCAGCTGCGCCGCAAACTCGAGGACGACTCGGCCGCCCCCCGGCACCTAATCACCGAGCCCGGGCGCGGGTACCGGTTCGTGCCGTGAGCCCCGGCCCCACCAGCGCCCCACCGCATCTCACCGTTCCTCCGGTCCCTGCGCAGAACGGTCATTACGCTTCCTGACATGAGTCAAGCTGCGTCGCTCCTGCGGGTCGGGATCGCTTATGTCATCGCCATCGGCGCCGGGTTGGCGTGGCTGCTGTGGGGGCCGGGCACCGGCCAGCTGTTGCTCGACGGTCTGATCGCCGATCTCATCGCGACCCTCGTCATCTTTGCTTTCAGCCGCTTCTACGGGAACTCCACGTTCTACGACGCCTATTGGTCGGTCATCCCGCCGCTGCTGGCGTTCTACTGGTGGATCGCGGCCGACGCGGGCGTGAACGACGTCCGCTGGTGGCTCATGATGACCGTCCTGCTGGCCTGGGCGGTGCGCCTGACCCTCAACTGGATCCGCACCTTTCCCGGCATGCACCACGAGGACTGGCGCTACCCGATGGTCCGCGAGCGGGCCGGGCGGTTCGAGTTCGTGGCCGACCTCATGGGCATCCACGTCTTCCCGACCCTGCAGGTCTTCGCCGGGCTCATCCCCGTCTACGTGGTGGCGACCCGCGCCGGTGAGCCGCTCGGCTGGCTCGACTTCGTGGCCTTCGGCGTCGGCCTGGCCGCGCTGGCCCTCGAGACCGTCGCCGACCTCCAGATGCACCGCTTCATCGCCACGCGCACTCCCGGGCAGGTCATGGACACCGGCGTGTGGTCGTGGTCCCGGCACCCCAACTACTTCGGCGAGTGCGGCATCTGGTTCTCCATGGGCCTGTTCGGGCTCGCGGCCTGGCCCGGCGCATGGTGGGTCTTGGTGGGCACCGCTGCCATGGTGACGATGTTCCTGGCCGTGAGCATCCCGATGATGGAGCAGCGGAGCCTCGAGCGGCGGCCCGAGTACACGCGCGTGGTGGAGCGGGTGTCGCTGTTCATCCCCCGCCCGCCCAGGAAACTCCCGCCCGAGAAGAGCCGGACCACCACCTCCGCGTGAGCCGCCTCCGGATCGTCGTGGTCGGACTCGGGGACACCGGCGTCCTCACCGCGATCGCGCTCCGGACACTCGGCGACGTCGTGGCCATCAGCGCCACGCCGGAGTTCGTCAGCGGTCAGGAGCTGGGTCTGCGGCTAGCCCGGCCGGAGGCGTGGACGCGCGACTATCGCATCGCCTACCGCCGGTTCCGCGGCCTCGACCGGGTGCGGATCGTGCACGGCAGCGCGACCGCCCTCGACACCGAGAACCGTGTCGTGCGCGTGAGCCTCGTGGACGGCGCAGCAGGTGAGGGCTCGGTCGCCGAGGTGCGGTACGACGTCGCGGTCGTCGCCACCGGGGTGACCAACGGGTTCTGGCGACGCGCCACGGTCCGGGACTCCCGCGGCGTCGACGCCGAGATCCTCCTGCCGCACCGGC
>NZ_JAALDV010000182.1:0-4927 GCF_014145045.1 Dietzia sp. DQ12-76 | reverse complement strand
CCACTCGCCCGGAACGCCACCGCCGCGGTGGTGGCCGCGAGCACCGCCACCGTGAGCTGCCACGCACCGACACCGAACCACCGCGCCAGGAGTTCGGCGGCCACGATCCCGAGGAGCACGCCCGTGGAGATCTCGAGAGCACGGACGCGCCGCTGCCCTGCAGAGAGCCCGGTCGCGACCACCGCGGCGATCGGCGCGAAGACCGCGTTCTGGGGGCCGAACACCAGCTCGGCGAGGAGAAACGCGAGGCCGGCGGCCGTCGCGGCGAGAAGCAGGGTGGGGGAGTAGCGCACGACCCTCGCCCAGGATGCGGACCCGCGCCTGCGCGCGCCCTCGACCACCCGGGGCCAGTGGGCGGAATTCTCCGACTCGATGCGACACCACCTCCGGCTACCGGCGTGAGTCCACGGTACGGGCGGGCCACGGGGACGTCATCCGGATGCTCAGCGCGAGAGCAGCCCCTTGGCGATGTGCGTCACCTGGATCTCGTTACTACCGGCGTAGATCATCAGCGACTTGGCATCCCTGGCGAGTTGTTCGACCCGGTACTCGGCCATGTACCCGTTGCCTCCGAAGAGCTGCACCGCGTCCATCGCGACCTCGGTCGCCACCTCGGAGGCGTAGAGCTTCATGGCTGACGCCTCTGCCAGGGTGAGGGGCTTTCCGGCCCGGGCGCGCTCGATGGAGTGGAACACCATGTTCTGCACGTTCATCCGCGCCACCTTTATCCGGGCCAGCTTGAGCTGGATCAGCTGGAAGCGCCCGATCTCCTGGCCCCACAGTGTCCGCTCCCGCGAGTAGTCCACGCAGAGTCGATGGCACTCCTGGATGATGCCCAGCGACATGGTCGCCACGCCGATGCGCTCCGCGGTGAAGCTGGACCTGGCGGACTCGCGCCCGTCGCCACCCCGGTGGTCCTCGGTCTCCCCGAGGAGGCGCTCGCGGCCGAGACGGACGTCGTCGAAGAACAGCTCGCCGGTGGGGGAGCTGTGCAGGCCCATCTTCTTGAACGGGGCGCTCTGGGTCAGGCCGTCCATCCCCGTGTCCAGGACGAAGGTCAGGACCGGGCGGTCCCGCTTGGCGGTCGCGGTGGCACCGTCCTCGACACCGGCTGCCGTGCCCTCGTCGAGCTTCGCGTAGACGATCATCACGTCGGCGTGCGGGCCGTTGGTGATGAACGTCTTGTGGCCGTTGAGGATGTAGTCGTCGCCGTCCCTCCGCACGTAGGTCCGCATCCCGCCGAACGCGTCCGACCCCGAATCCGGCTCCGTGATCGCCCACGACGCGACCTTCTCCATGGTGACGATGCCCGGAAGCCAGCGCTTCTTCTGCGCCAACGTCCCGCGCGACATGATGGTCGTGGCGCCCAACCCGATGCTCACCCCGAGCGCGGAGACCAGGCCCATGCACGCTCCCGCGAGTTCGCTGATCACCACCGCCATCAGTGAGTCCTGGCCCTCGAACGCCCCGCCCGAGCCTTCCGACCCGCTCGAGCCCCCCGACCCGCTCGACCCGCCCGACTCCCGTGCCTGCTGCCTGGCGAGCATCTTCTCGACCGCGTCTGCGGCCATCGTGTCGATGCCGAACTCCGCGAACAATGTGCGGATGATCGGGTACGGCGTCATCTCCCCGCTCTCCAGGGCGTCCAGGTTCGGACGGATCTCCTTGTCGATGAAGCCGCGCACGGCCTCTCGGATCATCAGGTCGGTCTCGGACCACTCGAACATCGACGCCTCATCTCCTCGGAGTCCCAGGGCTCTGCTGGAACGTGTTCCGCCTGAAGTCTGGCGCGCCCCCGTCGGGTGGGTCGTGGTTTCGGCGTGAAACGCCTCCCGGGACCTGAGGCACACAGGAGCCCGCACTGTTTGGCACACTCGGGTGCATGAGTGAGTCACCCCACGATGCGACCGACCGGGCTGACCACAACCGGGCCGGCCGCGGCCGGCTGGGGAGGGTCGGGCTGTGGACGGGTTCGCTGGAGGGCGTGCCGCCGGCGGGGATCCCCGACCTGCTCGGCGAACTCGACGACCAGGGATGGGGGTCGCTGTGGTTCGGAGAGGCCGTCGGGCGCGAGGCGTTCACCGCCGCGCAGCTCTACCTGTCGGCCACCAGCCGCATGGCCATCGGCACGGGAATCGCGAACATCTACGGACGGGACGCCTCGGCCGCCGGCGCGGCCGCGCGCACCATCGAGGCCCTGCACCCCGGTCGGTTCGTGCTGGGTCTCGGAGTCTCCCACGCCCCGCTGGTGGAACGGCACCGCGGACACCACTACGGTCGCCCGCTGTCGGCGATGCGCGAGTACCTCGACGCGCTCGACCGGACCCAGCCCATGGCCGCGGGCGAGGACACCATGCCGCCGGTGGTGCTGGCCGCGCTCGGGCCCAGGATGCTCGAGTTGTCCCGGGACCGGACCTCCGGAGCGCACCCGTATCTGACCCTGCCCGAGCACACCGCGCGGGCGCGCGCCATCCTCGGCGGGTCCGGGGATGACGGGCCGGCGCTGGTGGTGGAACACGCTGCGGTGCTCGCCGCAGGTGTAGAGGACGACGACGAGCTGTGGCGGTCGCGGGCCCGGGACCACCTGAACATCTACACGGGACTGCCGAATTACCGGAACTCGTGGACCCGCCAGGGCTTCGACGAGTCCGACTACATCCGCGGCGGCAGCGACCGCCTGCAGGCGGCCTTGGTCACCCGGGGGATCGAGGCCACGCGGGTCCGGGTGCAGGAGCATCTGGACGCGGGCGCGTCCACGGTGCTCGTACAGGTGCTCGGTGAGAACGTCCTGGTCCCGCCGGTCGAGGACTGGCGGCGCGCGTCCGAGGGCCTCCTGGACTGACCGCTCCCGGTCCTCTCTCAGCCCGGGTACGCGACGGTGTCGACGACGATCGGCCCGGCCACGGCCCCCCCGGTGGTGGTGAGGCGGTACTCGACCCGACCCGACCCGGTGGAGATGATCGCGTCGTAGGGGTGCGCGACGGGGTCCGGGACACCGAGGGAGAACCGCGGGTGGGGGATCTGCGCGACCTTCTCCCCGCGCGCGCCGGTGTCCAGGTTGCGCCAGGACAGCGTGGCGGTCAGGGCGCACGGACCCACGCCCGCGACCGCGAAAGCCCAGCTCACACTGGCCGTACCGGGATACCCGTCACCCCGGAGTGAGGTGGACACCGCGCCGGCGCACGCGCCGGTGGGAGATCCGCCCCAGGTGACCAGACGGTCCGGGGCGGGCAGGACCTGGACGACCGCCTCGGCGGAACCCTGGGCGTGCGCCGTGGCCGGGGCCGCGAGGACGGCCGACGAGGCGAGGGCCGTGGCGGCGAGAGACGCGACGATGGTGGCGGGGAGTCGGTGGGCGGACCGCCGGGACCTTCCGGTGATGTTCACACCGGCCATGCTGGCACCGGGTGATGCAGACCACAAGAGCGCGGGGTCGGCAGCGGACGCGGTCGACACCTGTCTGTAGTGTCCGACTACAGGTCTCTGGAAGGACACGGCGATGGGCGGCAGGACTCGGGGCGGGGACGCCGTTCGTGCGGAGCAGGACGGGTTGGTCGTCGTTCTGGCCTTCGGCGGGATCGTCATGTCCCTCACCCAGACTCTGGTGATCCCGCTGCTGGGGATGCTGCCGGCGATCCTCGGCACCTCGGCGGCCAACGCGGCGTGGGTCGTCACCGTGACCCTGCTGGCCGGAGCGGTGGCCGGCCCGGTGATGGGCCGCCTCGGCGACCTCTACCCCAAGAAGAACGTCCTCATCGGTGTCACCGCGGTGATGGTCGTCGGGTCCGTCTTGTGCGCCCTGGCCACCTCGCTGTGGCCGATGCTCGTCGGCCGGGCGCTCCAGGGTGTGGGGATCGGGGTGATCCCGATCGGGATCGCGACGATGCGTGAGGTCCTGCCCGCCGTGCGCCTCGGTCCGGCTATCGCGTTGATGAGCTCCTCGTTGGGGGTCGGTGGCGCGCTCGGGCTCCCGGCGGCGGCCGCCCTCGCGCAGTACGGCTCATGGCAGTGGATGTTCTGGGGCACGGCCGTACTCGGGGTGGGGATCATCGCGATGATGGCGCTGCGCATTCGGTCGGTGCCGGCGGCCAAACCCGACGGCACGCTGGATCCCGTCGGTGCCCTGGGTCTGGCGGTGGGTCTGATCGCGCTCCTGTTGGCGGTGTCCAAGGGCGCGGACTGGGGTTGGGTCTCTCCCGTGACCCTCGGACTGTTCGTCCTGGCCGCCGTCGCGTTCCCCGTGTGGGGGTGGTGGGTCCTACGTCACCCGTCGCCGCTCATCGACCTGCGGGTAGCGGCCCGACGACCGGTCCTGCTGACCAACATCGCCTCGATCCTCGTGGGCATGGGGCTCTACGCGCAGCTGCTCGTGATCCCGCAGATCCTCCAGCTCCCCGTGGCCACCGGGCACGGTCTGGGCCAGTCGATGGTGGCGATGGGACTGTGGATCGCGCCCGGCGGGCTGGCCATGATGGCCGTCTCGCCCGTGAGCGGACGGCTCATCACCACCCGTGGGCCCAAGCCCACGCTCATCCTGGGATCGCTGGTCATCGCGGCCGGGTACGCCTCCGCCCAGTTCCTCATGGGGTCGACGTGGGGCGTCATGATCGCGGCCGTCATCACCAGCTCCGGAGTGGGTCTGGCCTACGGCGCCATGCCCGCCCTCATCATGTCGTCGGTGCCGCACTCCGAGATGGGGTCGGCCAACAGCGTCAACACACTCATGCGCTCGATCGGCACCACCACCGCCGCGGCGGTCCTCGGCGTGATCCTCACGCAGATGTCCGTGGACTTCGGGGGGTTGTTCGTCCCCACCGAGACCGGTTTCCGGGTGGGCCTGCTGCTCGGGTGCGGCGTCGCCCTGGCCGCCGCGGCGGTCGCCGCCGTGATCCCGCCGCCGTGGGAGTCGGAGGACTGACCCGCGAGC
>NZ_JAALDV010000181.1:0-3048 GCF_014145045.1 Dietzia sp. DQ12-76 | reverse complement strand
GGCGGTCGGACGCGGGCATTGCGCGGGCGAGTCGGCTCTTGGCGCGGTCGAGCGCCTTGACGGGGACGACGATCGTCCACCCGCCGTCCGCCGCCCCGTGCCCCGACACCGTAGTCATCGCCCGCCATCCTGCCAGCAGAGCCTCGCGCGCGCGCCGGGCCGGGTAGCGTTTGCTCACGATCCACCGGCGAGGGCCCCGGTGGTGAACGACGAGCCGGGAGGCGAAATGGCGCGGGTCGCGGTGATGGGTGCGGGGTCGTGGGGGACCGCCGTCGGGAAGGTCCTCGCGGACGCGGGGTCGGAGGTCGTGATGTGGGCCCGCCGTGACGAGGTGGCACTCGGGATCAACGAGCGTCACTGCAACGAGAAGTACCTGCCGGAGACCGTGTTGCCGGCGACGGTCACCGCCTCGACGGACCCCGCCGAGGTCCTCGCGGGCTCCCACGAGGTCGTCCTGGCCGTCCCGTCCCAGAGCCTGAGGGGAAACCTCGAGACGTGGGTCGACCTCCTCGAGCCCGACGCCGGGGTCATCTCGCTGGCGAAGGGTATCGAGACCGGGACGCTGATGCGTATCAGTGAGGTCGTCGCAGAGGTGACGGGGTTGACGCCGGACAGGATCGCCGCGCTGTCCGGCCCCAACCTCGCGCGGGAGGTCGCCGAGGGTCAGCCCGCGGCGACCGTCATCGCCTGCACGGACGCCGACCGTGCCGCCCGCCTGCAGGACGCCTTCGCCACCCCCTACTTCCGGCCGTACACGAACTCCGATGTGGTGGGCTGCGAGATCGGCGGTTCCACCAAGAACGTCATCGCGCTCGTGTGTGGGATCGCCTCCGGCATGGGCCTGGGCGACAACACCATGGCCTCGTTGGTCACGCGCGGATTGGCGGAGTCGACGAGGCTGGGAGTGGCGCTCGGAGCCAACCAGATGACCTTCGCGGGGCTCGCGGGTCTCGGCGACATGGTCGCCACCTGCACCTCGCCGCTGTCCCGCAACCGCACCTTCGGAGAGCGACTGGGCAGGGGCGAGACCCTGGAGCAGGCACAGGAGGCCACCAACGGCCAGGTCGCGGAGGGGGTCAAGTCCTGTACGTCGATCCGTGCGCTCTCCCGGCAGGTAGGGGTCGAGATGCCCCTGACCGAGGCCGTCCACGAGATCTGCCACGAGGGGGGCGACGCCGTCGAGGTGGCGGTGCGCCTCATGAGACGCAGCACCAAGCCCGAGTAGCCTCGGCCCGGTGAATCGCATCACCGTTGCCGTCCTGTACGGCGGGCGTAGCTCGGAGCACTCCGTGAGCTGCGTGTCCGCCGGTGCCGTCATGGCACACCTCGACCCAGCCGTCTACGAGGTGGTCCCGGTCGGGATCACCGGATCGGGGACGTGGACCCTGGGTCCCGACGACGTCTCGGGCCTGCGGATCATCGACCGTGTGCTGCCGGAGGTCGACCCGGGTCGACCCCGGGTGGCACTCGGCCTGTCCGCCGACGACCGCGGGGTCCTGCGGTTCCTGGACGGTGAGCGCGCCGGCGACGAGGTGGCCCGGGTGGACGTGGTGTTCCCCGTCATGCACGGCACCCATGCGGAGGACGGCACCGTCCAGGGGCTGTTGGAGCTCTCGGGCGTCCCATACGTGGGCCCGGGGGTGTTCGCCAGCGCGGCCGGAATGGACAAGGAGTTCACCAAGGTGGTGTTGGGTGCGGCCGGACTGCCGATCGGCGAGCAGGTCGTGTTGCGTCCCGGGTCGGGGCCGGTGCCGGAGTCGGAGGTGGACCGGCTCGGGTTGCCGTTGTTCGTCAAGCCCGCCCGCGGTGGGTCGTCCATCGGGATCACCAAGGTCAGCGACCGGGGAGAACTCGACGCGGCCATCGCCGAGGCCCGCCGGTTCGACCCCAAGGTCATCATCGAGGCGGCCATCGTGGGTCGCGAGGTCGAATGCGGCGTTCTGCAGTATCCGGACGGCCGGGTGGAGGCGAGCCTGCCCGCCGAGTTGCACATCCCCGGGGAGCCGACCGGTCTGGACGGCGAGACGGAGGGCGACTCCTTCTACGACTTCGACACGAAGTATCTCGACGACGTCTGCACGTTCGACCTGCCCGCGCGGCTCCCCGCCGCGGAGACCGATCGCCTTCGGGCCCTGGCCGTCGAGGCGTTCCACGCCCTGGACGCGCGTGGGCTGAGCCGCGTCGACTTCTTCGTCACCGACCACGGGCCGGTGATCAACGAGGTCAACACCATGCCGGGATTCACCCCGATATCGATGTACCCACAGATGTGGGCGGCCTCCGGAGTCGACTACCGGACCCTGCTCGACACCCTCGTGCGGACCGCGCTGGCCGGGTGTTGACCGCGCGCGTCAGCTGATCGGCGCGGGCCGCGGTTCCACGGCCTCGAGGACGGCGGAGAGCGCGTCCGACAGGTCCTGGATCGGGCCCGTGCCGCCGGTCGCGGGGAGCGTGACCGCGATGTACTCCGGCCGGTCCACGGCCACCCAGGTGGACGACGTCACGGCCGGGTCCGGGTCCGGATCGTTGAACCACTGCACACCGTTGACCTCCTGGAGCGTCGACCCGACCGTGAAGGTCGGCGGTGCGGGCAGACCGCAGCGGACGACGACGGTCTCGGCGTCGGGCAACCGGTACGCCGCCGCGCCCGGGGGCGCGGGTTCGACGAACGGGACGCGGTCGGCCTCGCCCAGGGACTCCGGGAGAGACTCCAGAAGCGACAGGCACTCCTCGGATCCGGCGCCGGGGGCCGGGATGCTCACCGCGGTGACGGGCTCGCTCGCGGCGGTCTCGGCGGCCTCGTCGCTCATACTGCGCACCAGAACCAGGACCACGGCGAGCAACACCAGCGGGATCAGGACCGCCGCGATCACGACGACGGTCGAGACCGGTGGTCGGTGTCCACCGTCGGGCGTCAGGTCCTGCGATGCCGCGGGCCCGGATGAACCGGATGACCTCGCGTCGTGCCGGTCCCCCGAGTTCGTCTCCGTGGTGCGCACCTCGAGTCGTCCTCTCTCCTGCGATCGGCCGCCCGGGTCGCGGCCGCTA
>NZ_JAALDV010000180.1:0-5917 GCF_014145045.1 Dietzia sp. DQ12-76 | reverse complement strand
CGGGGAGGATCACCGGGGTCTCCTGGCCGGCACGGTGGCCGGGGGCATGCGGACCCAGCAGCCCCGCACGGTGCCCGGCATCCAGGACGCGACATCCGTCGCCGCCGTGGGCGGGGCGTTCCTGGCGACCCGCTCCGACGGATCCGTCATCGCGTGGGGCGACTCGTTCATCGCGAGCGGGGGCCGCCGCGGCGACGAGCGGAACCAGCCCACCCCGAGCCTGGTCCCCAAGGTCGAGAACGTGATCGAGGTGGCCTCCGGGCAACTCAACGCGCTCGCGCTGCGGTCCGACGGGAAACTCCAGGGGTGGGGCATCAATCTCACCCAGGTCATCGGTGAGCAGGACGGGCCGCTGGTGCGCACGATTCGGGACGTCCCCGGGGCCGTCAGCGTCGCCAACTCTAGCGGGGCTGCGATCATCGCCACCAGCACCGGAGAGGTCTGCGCGTGGGGTAACAACGTCCACGGACTTCTGGGCGTCGAGCCGCGGGGCGGCCAGAGTCCGCGGGCCGTCAAGGTCGACGGGCTGACCGACATCGTGCAGGTGGCCGCCGGGAGCGACTACGCGCTCGCCCGGGATACCGCCGGGCGCGTCTGGGCCTGGGGCCGGGTCGTCTCCGGGGTCTTGGGTGACGGCAGCACCGAGGACACCTCGACCGCGGAGCCCCTCCAGGTGCAGGGTGTACCCCCGATGCGGTGGATCGGCGCCGATAGCACCTCGTCCTTCGGGATCGACCAGAACGGTGAACTGTGGGCCTGGGGCGGCGGCCACCGCGTCGAGCCGTACGCCGGCCAGGATCGTCGCCCGTACCAGGTACCGCTGCCGGGACCCGCACAGGAAGTGTCAGGCGAGGTCGTCCTGCTCGAACCGGCGGGCTGACGGCCGGCGTTCGACGAGCGAACACCGGCAATCCCGAGGACGACGGCCCCCGGGGTGACCGGTCAGGAGACCCCCGGACCGTCGGGGTGACCGCGGCGCCGTCCCGGTACTGCGCGGATGAAGCCCCTGGACAACCGTCCGTCTCCACCGCAGAATCCGGTCATGGCGAACCTCCTCAGGACCGTCCGTTCGGCCGTCGCGCTCTCGTTGGCGCTCGCCGGTGTCACCGGGTGCAGCGCGGCCGATCGCGCGGTCATGACCGCGCCGCCGTGCCCGGACTCCTCGGCCTCACCCAGCCCTGAGACCCGGGCCCCGGGGCAGGCGGTACTGATGGGCAGCGTCGTCCGCGGCTCGCTCCCGCCCGGTCCGATCGAGGGATGGGAGGAGGTGATCTCGGTGGCGGACGCCCGCAACGCGATCGCCGCGGTCCACCCGGACGGGACCGTCTCGGTGGTCGGGGTGGACCATCTCGGAGTCCTGGGCGGCGTCGGGGCCGGAGCGCCGGAGGTACTCCGGCCGCAGAAGGTCCCCGGCGTCAACGATGTGACGTCCGTGGAAGCCGTGGGCTCGACGTTCCTGGCGACCCGTTCCGACGGGTCGGTGGTCGCCTGGGGTGATGGGTTCATCGCGTCCGGAGGAGAGAAGGGAGGCAGCCGAGCGCAGCCCACCCCGGCCCTTGTCCCCCGTGTGGAGAAGGTGATCGGGGTCGCCTACGGACAGCTCAACGCCCTGGCCCTCCGCTCCGACGGCAAGATCCAGGCCTGGGGAACCAACCTCACCCGGATTCTCGGAGAGCCGGACGGGACGGAGGTCCGCACCATCCGCGGTCTACCCGGTGCCGTCAGCGTGGCCAACCCCGGCGGTGCCGGGATCATCGCCACCGGCAGCGGCGACGTGTGCGCCTGGGGCAACAACGTCCACGGACTTCTCGGGGTCGAGCCACGCGGCGGACAGACCACCCGGGCCGTCAAGGTCGACGGGTTGACCGACATCGTCCAGGTGGCGGCCGGGAGCAGATACGCGCTCGCACGGGATACCGAGGGACGCGTCTGGGCCTGGGGCCGGAGCGTCTACGGGATCCTGGGCGACGGCAACACCGAGGACTTCTCCATCTCCACACCCCGCCAGGTGGTGGGTGTGCCCCCGATGCGGTGGATCGGCGCGAGCAGCGCGTCGTCCTACGGGATCGACCAGACCGGTGGTCTGTGGGCCTGGGGCAGTAACCGCCGCGTCGAGCCATATGCCAGCCAGGATCGTCTCCCGTACCGGATACCGCTGCCGGGACCCGCGCAGGAGGTGTCCGGCGAGGTTGTCCTGCTCGAACCCGCGGGCTGAGGGCCGCCGCTCGACTGTCGACCTCCGGTGCCGCCGCCCGCGTTGGTCACGGCGTGGCACCCCCCGGGGGGGCACCGCGCTGAACGGTGACGCCACCCCCCGGGGGGACATCACTTCCGCGGGATGCTGTTCTTCCGCAACGCCAGACGGCTTCCCGCCCAGTCCCCGAGGGCCGCGGTACGCGTCTGGAGCATCCCAGCCGTCTGGGCCGACTCGGCGATGACCGCGGGTTCCACGTGACCGGCATTCCCCGTCTTGGGGGTGAGGACCCACACCGAGCCCTCTTCTGCGAGCGGGGTCACGACGTCCATCAGCCTGTCCACCAGGTCGCCGTCCCCGTCGCGCCACCAGAGCAGCACGGCGTCGACGATCTCGTCTGTGTCCTCCTCCAACAGCTCCGACCCGACGGCGTCCTCGACGGCCTCACTGATCGACTCGTCGCAGTCGGAATCCCATCCGACCTCCTGAACGAGCATGTCCTTCGTCAGTTCGAGCTGACCAGCAATCTGATCCGCCCCGTCCTGTTGGTTCGCCGCGGCGACCACCGTGGTGTTCCTCCCTCGAATCCGAGTGTGTTCGTCTTGGTCTTTCGCTGACCAGGAACACTACCCGGGCACCCTCCCAGGGGAAACGACAACCGCCCATTTCGTCGCCGGGACCGCAGGCTCGTGTCCCGCATCACGCTTTGGGGCACAATCAGGGGGAGACATGGGCCGACGACGGCCCGTGTCCGGCCGACCACGCGATCCAACCCACACCCGCGGTACGCGCGGTCGACCGGAGACTGCACCCCGACATGTGTGGTGCCCCCACCGGGTCGCCGCTGTACGTATCGCAGAAGTGAGGACGAGACGCATGACCGAGACCGTAGGCACGAGAGATGGTTCCGCACCCACCAATGTGCCGGTCCTCCGCGAGGGGGTCGCGTCCTACCTCGCGGACTCGGACCCCGAGGAGACCCAGGAGTGGATGGACTCACTCGACGGCATGCTCGCGGAGGCAGGCCCCGAGCGGGCCCGCTACCTCATGCTGCGGCTCCTCGAGCGCGCGTCCAAGCAGCGCGTACCCCTGCCCGCCCTGACCTCGACGGACTACGTCAACACGATCCCCACCAGTCTCGAACCCGAGTTCCCGGGCGACGAGTCCGTGGAGCGCACCTACCGGCGCTGGATCCGGTGGAACGCCGCGATCATGGTGCACCGGGCCCAGCGTCCCGGCATCGGCGTGGGCGGCCACATCTCCACCTACGCGGGGGCGGCACCGCTCTACGAGGTGGGGTACAACCACTTCTTCCGCGGCAAGGACCACCCCGGCGGTGGGGACCACATCTTCTTCCAGGGGCACGCCTCGCCCGGCATGTACGCACGCGCCTACCTCGAGGGGCGCCTCCGGGAACACGACCTGGACGGTTTCCGACAGGAGAAGAGCCACCCGGGCCGGTCCCTCCCCTCCTACCCCCACCCACGCTCCCTTCCCGAGTTCTGGGAGTTCCCCACCGTGTCCATGGGCCTCGGACCCTTGAACGCCATCTATCAGGCGCGGTTCAACCGTTACCTCGCCAACAGGGGGATCAAGGACACCTCGCAACAGCACGTCTGGGCGTTCCTCGGCGACGGGGAGATGGACGAGGTCGAGTCGCGCGGAGCCCTGCAGGTGGCCGCGAACGACGCACTGGACAACCTCACCTTCGTGATCAACTGCAACCTCCAGCGCCTCGACGGCCCGGTCCGCGGAAACGGGCAGATCATCCAGGAGCTGGAATCGTATTTCAGCGGTGCCGGGTGGAACGTCATCAAGGTGGTGTGGGGACGCGAGTGGGACGCCCTGTTCGAGAAGGACACCGAGGGCGCCCTCGTCTCCCTGATGAACTCCGTCTCCGACGGCGACTACCAGACGTTCCGGGCCAACGACGGCGCCTGGATCCGCGAGCACTTCTTCGGCCGCGACCCGCGTACGGCCAAGTTGGTGGAGGACCTGTCCGACGAGGACATCTGGGCGCTGCGCCGCGGTGGCCACGACTACCGGAAGATCCACGCCGCGTACAAGGCGGCGCTCGAGCACACCGGTCGACCCACGGTGATCCTCGCGCACACCATCAAGGGGTTCGGACTCGGCCAGAACTTCGAGGGTCGCAACGCCACGCACCAGATGAAGAAGCTGACGCTGGACGACCTCAAGCAGTTCCGGGACAAGCAGCTCATCCCGATCACGGACGAAGAGCTCGAAGCCGACCCGACGTTGCCGCCCTACTACAACCCCGGGCCCAACTCCCCGGAGATCCGTTACATGCTGGAGCGGCGGATCGCGCTGGGCGGTCACGTGCCGGAGCGGCGCCAGAGCTTCACCCCGCTCTCCGTGCCGAAGATCGAGTCCTTCGCCTCGTTGCGCAAGGGGTCGGGCAAACAACCGGTGGCCACCACGATGGCCCTGGTCCGTACCTGCAAGGAGCTCCTGCGGGACGAGTCCCTGCGGGACCGGATCGTCCCCATCATCCCGGACGAGGCCCGGACCTTCGGCATGGACTCGTGGTTCCCGACCCTGAAGATCTACAACCCGCACGGGCAGAACTACACCTCGGTCGACCACGACCTGATGCTCAGTTACAAGGAGTCCACCAGCGGCCAGATCATGCACGAGGGCATCAGTGAGGCGGGGTCGGTCGCCGAGTTCACGGCGGCGGGGACCGCGTACGCGACCCACGGCGAGCCGATGATCCCGCTGTACATCTTCTATTCGATGTTCGGCTTCCAGCGCACCGGTGACAGCATCTGGGCCGCCTCGGATCAGCTCGCGCGCGGGTTCCTGCTCGGCGCGACCGCCGGCCGCACGACCCTCACCGGGGAGGGCCTGCAGCACATGGACGGCCATTCGCCGTTGCTCGCCGCGACCAACCCGGGCATCCTCTCGTACGATCCGGCGTGGGCATTCGAACTCGTCCACATCATGCGAGCGGGCATCGAGCGGATGTACGGTCCGGGCGCGGCGCACGAGACAGAGACCGATGGTGTCGACCACAACGTCTCGTACTACATCACCCTGTACAACGAGCCCGTCCCCCAGCCGCCCGAGCCCGAGAACCTGGACATCGAGGCACTGCTCCGTGGTCTCTACTGCTTCCGTAAGGCGGAGAAGGGAACGCACGAGGCGTCGATCCTCGCCTCGGGTGTCGCGATGTACGCCGCGGCCGAGGCCCAGAAAGAGCTGGCGGAGAAATGGGACGTCGCGGCGGACCTCTGGTCGGCCACATCGTGGAACGAGCTGGCCCGGGACGGTTTCGAGTGTGAGCGCCACGAACTCCGTCACCCCGACCAGCAGCCCCGCATCCCGTTCGTCACCGCCTCACTCGACTCCAGCAAGGGGCCGAAGGTGGCGGTGAGCGACTTCCAGAAGGCGGTGCCGGACCAGATCCGTGGGTGGGTCCCCGGGGACTACACCGTCCTGGGCACCGACGGATTCGGGTTCTCCGACACCCGACCGGCCGCGCGTCGATTCTTCAACACCGATGCCGAATCGATCATCGTCGCGGTTCTCGCCGGTCTGGTCCGCGAAGGCAGCATCGACAAGCGCACCCTTCTGGAGGCCGCTCGTCTCTACCGGATCGACGATGTCATGGCGGCGCCCGAGCCCACGACGGATCCCGGCGTGGCGTGACCGAGGCGACCGACGCCGCGACCGGGGGGGCCACGGAGGCGGCCACCCCGG
>NZ_JAALDV010000179.1:0-10234 GCF_014145045.1 Dietzia sp. DQ12-76 | reverse complement strand
GGAGGAGTGGACGGCGATGGACACCGCTGTCGCCGCGGCGCCGCTGGCCTCCGGTCACGTCCTCGTCGTCGGACGACCGGGCGGGCCGTCGTTCCGGCCGTCCGAGATCGCCCGGCTCGGGTACCTCACGGGGATCCTGCGGTCTCTCAACGCGGGGTGACCCCCGGCGTCATCCGCCCTCGTTCACCCGCCGCGTCCCCGAGGGTTGCGCGGCCACTTCGCCCACGCCCCCGAAGGGTTGCGCGGCCGGTCAGGTCCCGACACGCAGCGCACCCGAATGGTCACCCCGCACCGTCGCCCGCCGGCGCCGGGCCGTTCTCCAACAGCTCCACGAATCCGGCCTCGTCGAGGATGGTCAGCCCCAGCTCCTCGGCCTTGGTCGCCTTGGACCCCGGGTTGTCCCCCACCACGACGTAGTCCGTCTTCTTCGACACAGATCCGGACGCCTTACCGCCCCTGGCGATGATCGCCTCCTTGATCCCGTCACGGGTGAACCCCTCGAGGGACCCCGTGGCCACGATGGTCAGACCCTCGAGGGTGCGCGGGATCGACTCGTCCCGCTCATCGGCCATCGACACACCGGAGGCAGCCCACCGGTCGACGATCTCGCGGTGCCAGTCCACGTCGAACCATTCGACCACCGACGCAGCGATCGTCGACCCGACGCCGTCCGTCTCAGCCAACTCCTCCTCGGTGGCGGCGCGTAGTGCCTCCATCGAACCGAACCGTGTGGCCAACGCCCGTGCGGCCGTGGGCCCGACATGGCGGATGGACAGTGCCACCAGCACCCGCCACAGGGGTCTGTCCCTCGCCGTCTCCAGATTGGCCAGCAATTTGCGGCCGTTCTCGTTGAGCACGGTGCGCTCGGGGTCGGCGCCGTCCTCGACCTGCTTGCGGGTCGCCTTCTCCACGCGGGTGTAGAGGGAGGTGCGGAGGAGGTCGGCCTCGGTGAGGTCGAACAGACCCGCCTCGTTGACCAACACCCCGCTCGTGAGCAGATCGGAGGCCCCCTCGTAGCCGAGCGCCTCGATGTCCAGGGCGTTGCGCGAGGACAGGTAGAACAGTCGCTCACGGAGTTGTGCCGGACAGGAACGCTGGTTCGGGCAGCGCCAATCGGCGTCGCCTTCCTTCGCCGGTGCCAGGACGGTGTCGCACTCCGGGCAGCGCTCGGGGAAGACGAACTCCCGCTCGGTGCCGTCCCGGCGCTCCACCACCGGTCCGAGCACCTCGGGGATGACGTCGCCGGCCTTGCGGATCACGACGGTGTCGCCGATCAGCACACCTTTCCGCCTGACCTCGGTCTGGTTGTGCAGGGTCGCGAGTGACACCGTGGAGCCGGCGACCAGCACAGGTTTCATGTGGGCGAACGGGGTGACCCGCCCTGTCCTGCCCACGGAGACGCGGATGTCGAGCAGGTCGGTCATCACCTCCTCTGGTGGGTACTTGTAGGCGATCGCCCACCGCGGGGCCCGTGACGTCTGACCGAGTCGTCGCTGGACCGCCCGGTCGTCGATCTTGACGACGAGGCCGTCGATCTCGTGCTCCGGGTCGCCGCGGTGCTCTCCCCAGTACCGCATCCGCTCGAGGACCTCGTCGATCCCGGTCGCCGGGGCGGTGTAGGGCGAGACGGGCAGGCCCCAGTCCGCGAGCGCGAGATAGACGTCGTGGAGGCTGTCGAAGGTCGCGCCCTCGACCACCCCGAGACCGTGGCAGTACATGCCGAGCCGTCGCTGGGCGGTGATCGCCGGGTTCTTCTGGCGCAGTGACCCGGCGGCGCTGTTGCGCGGATTGGCGAACGGCGGCTTTCCCTCGGCGACGAGCCGCGCGTTGAGTTCGGCGAAGTCCTCGAGCCGGAAGAACACCTCGCCCCTCACCTCGAGCACGGCGGGGACGGGGCGGTCCTGAGTCGGGGTGAGCGTGACCGGGATGTCGTCGATCGTCCGGGCGTTGAGGGTCACGTCCTCTCCGGTCCGGCCGTCGCCCCGGGTGGCCGCACTGACCAGCCTGCCGTCGCGGTAGACCAGGTCGAGCGCCACCCCGTCGATCTTGACCTCGCACAGGAAACGCAGGTCGTCCGCCGCGAGGTGCGACTGTTCGACGGCTGACGCCACCCACGCGCGCAACTCCTCTTCGGAGAACACGTTGTCCAGGCTCGTCATCCGCTGCAGGTGCTCCACCGGCGCGAAGTCGGTGGAGAACCCGCCGCCCACGAGCTGTGTCGGCGAGTCCGCGGTCCGCAGGGCGGGGTGACGCTCCTCGAGCGCCTCCAACTCGCGGAACAGAGCGTCGAACTCGGCGTCGGAGACGATGGGGGCATCCCTGACGTAGTAGCGGAACTGGTGGTCCCTCACCGTCTCCGCGAGCTCGGTCCACTGCTGACGAACCTCAGGAGGGATGTCCCCGGTGCCGAGGGGCGCGGTGCTTCGACTGGCGTGGCTCACCAGCACAGGGTAATCCGACGCGGGCCCGCGATGTCGGGGCGACGGCCTACGGTGACCGCATGAACCCGGAGATCACGACCGCCGCCCCACCCGATCGGAACCGGCTGTTGGCCTTCGACCTCGAGACCACCGGGCCGGATCCCCGGACCGCGCACGTCGTCACCTCGGCCCTCCTCGCGATCGACGGACCCCGCAAGGTGGAGCGCACCTGGCTGGCCGATCCCGGGATCGACATCCCGGAGGGCGCGACGGCGGTCCACGGCATCACGACCGCACGGGCCCGCACCCACGGACGTCCGCATGCGGAGGTGGTGGCCGAGACCATCGCGGGCGTCCGGACGGGGTGGCGGGAGGGACGGACCCTGGTGGTGTTCAACGCGGCGTACGACCTCACCATCCTCAAGAGGTGGGACCCGTCGTTCGAGGTGCTCGGGCCGGTGGTCGACCCGTTCGTCATCGACCGCGCGGTGGACCCGTACCGGCGGGGCAAGCGCACCCTCGGGGCCCTGTGCGCGCACCACGGCGTGAGGGTGGACGGTGCACATGAGGCCGGTGCCGACGCGCTCGCGGCGGCCCGCCTGGCGTGGAAGCTTCTCGGCTCGCTCCCCGACCTGGCCGGTGCGGACTGGCGTGCGGTCAACGCACAGCAGGCGCTGTGGCACGAGGCGCGACAGCGGGATTTCGCCGCCTACCTCGAGAAGTCGGGCAAGGACGCCTCGGATGTCACCACGCAGTGGCCGGTCGCCCTCGACCGGCCCGACCCGGGACCAGCCGACCCGGGACCGACTACTCGGCCAGGCGCGGCGCGGCCTCGGCCACCCGACGCACAGACCCCAGTACCTCCCCTGGGGTGAGGTGTGGCGAGACCATGTCGTCGACGGTCGGGGTGAGGACCACCTGTCGCAGAACCGCGTACCGGGGTGCGCTCAGACGCTCGAGAAGCTCCAGGATCGCGGCGACACGATGTTCCACCTCCGGCCCGGACGACGGGGGCCTCGTCGACCCGGGCAGTCCCTCGAGCTGGAGGATCCGCCCGCCGTCGAGGACCGTCCCCGCGGCATCGAGAGCGGCATGGGAGCCACCCGAGTGGAGTGTGTCGGCCGCCACGCAGAGCCCGTCGAGGGGGGTCTCACCCTCGGGGGTACGGGTGATGGCGGCCCATCTGGCGGGCGCCTCGTCCCCACCACCCGATTGGACGCGGAGCATCACCTCCGCCACCCCGTTGCGCCGGAGGACGTCGGCGAACCGGCAGAGGGACAGCGACAGCCGGTCCTCGGCCACCGCCGGGATCGGGTCGAATCGGCTCGGTCCCGCGACGGAACCGGCCGCGACGTGCCAGAGCATCGGCTCGTCGAGCACGATCCTCACACCGGCGCCCAGGCGTGCAGCCAGCCGGGTGACGCGCGCCGCCACCCCTTCGGCTAGTGCCTCGGCGAGATCCCTCCGGGCCCCGCGATCGGTGAGGACCGGGGACCCGGCGGGCAGTTCCACCCGCGCGGCGAGCGACCAGGGGCCCAGCACCCGCACCACGAGGCGACGGTCCTCCGAGGCGCGGTCGACCTCGGGATCCCTCACCGATTCGTCGGCCTCCTCCAGCGCGTCGACGTCACGGTCGAGCAGGTCGGAGGCCGTCCGGGCGGGTCGCCCCGGTGAGCCCGCGAGGCGCCAGCCCCGGGTGGAGATGTCGACCGGGAGATCGGCGAGCATGGCCAGGGTCCTGCCCACCTGATCGGCTCCGAGCCCCCGGTCGGCGAGTTCCGGGAGGAACGGCATCCGGTGGCATTCACCGAGCACCACCCTCGCGGCCTCCCGGGGATCCGTTCCCCGCATGGGGCCCGGGCCGGTGAATCCCGGCACGATGGTGGTCACGGAGTGGTCGCGACCGGGACGGAGGCGGTGATCGTGCCGCTTCCCAGAACGCGGTCGCCGTCCGGCTCGGGTCGGTAGAGCACGGCGGCCTGGCCGGCGGCGACCCCGCGCACGGGCTCGTCGAGCGAGATCTCCAACCGGGCGTCCGGACCGTCCCCCACCCGTCTGACGTATCCCGGAGTAGCCTCTCCGTGCGCACGGATCTGCACGTGGCACGCGGTCTCCCGGATACTCTCGTCCACCAACCAGTACGGCGAGGACGCGGTCATCGCCCGGGACAGCAGGTGCTCCGACCCCCCGACGGTCACCGTCCCGGAATCCGCGTCGATGGACGTCACGTATCTGGGTCGGCCGTCGGGCGCCGGCCCCGGCAACCCGAGTCCCTTGCGCTGCCCGATCGTGAACCCGTACACACCGTCGTGCCTGCCCAGTTCGTCGCCACTGTCGGCGTCGACCACCGCGCCGGGACGCAGCCCGATCCTCGCGCCGAGGAAGGCACGGGTGTCACCGGAGGGGATGAAGCAGATGTCGTGACTGTCGGGCTTGGACGCCACGGGCAGGCCGGACGACTCGGCCTCGGCCCGGACCTCGGACTTGAAGGAGTCCCCCAGCGGGAACATCGAGTGCGCGAGTTGTCGAGGGGTCAGCACACCGAGGACATAGGACTGGTCCTTGCCGGGATCGACCGCGCGGCGCAGGACCGGGCGCGACTCGCCCGAGTCCGTCTCCTCGACGGACAGGCGGGCATAGTGTCCGGTGGCCACCGCGTCGAACCCGAGGGCCATCCCCCGGTCGAGGAGCGCCTCGAATTTGATCCGCTCGTTGCACCGCAGGCACGGATTGGGGGTCTCGCCGCGGGAGTACGACTCGACGAAGTCGTCGATCACGTCCGCCCTGAACCGCTCCGCGAAGTCCCACACGTAGAACGGGATGCCCAGCAGATCGGCCACCCGGCGTGCGTCACCCGCGTCCTCACGCGAACAGCAGCCGCGGGAACCGGTCCGCAGCGTCGCCGGGTCCGCACTCAGGGCGAGGTGCACACCCACCACCTCGTGACCGGCGGCCACGGCTCGTGCGGCGGCGACGGCGGAATCGACTCCCCCGCTCATGGCGGCGAGGACCCTCACGACGTCGTCACCCCGGTGCCGATCAACCCGAGGCCCGCGACGCGGGCCCTCTCGGCCGCAGGGGCCAGGGCGGCGATCGCCGCGTCCACGTCCTCCTCGGTCGTGGTGTGGCCGAGACTCAGTCGGAGACTGCTCCTCGCGGCCGCGTCCCCCGCGCCCAGGGCGAGCAACACGTGGCTGGGCTCGGCCACCCCCGCCGTACACGCCGAGCCGGTGGAGCACTCGATCCCCGCGGCATCGAGCAGCAGGATCAGGGATTCCCCGGAGCAGCCCGGGAAGGTGAGATTGGCGATCCCCGGCAGCCTCTGCCCACCTCCGTTGGCCACGGCGTCCGGGACCGTGGCGAGGACGCCCGCGACCAACCGGTCCCGCAGGCGTTCCAGGCGGATCGCCTCGGCCTCCATGTCCCGGACGGCCTCGTCGAGGGCAGCGGCCATCGCGACGACCCCCGGGACGTCCACCGACCCGGACCTGAGATCCCGCTCCTGGCCTCCGCCGAAGCCCACCGGGAGACACGCGGCGCCGCGGTCGATGATGAGCGCTCCGACCCCGAGGGGGCCACCGAACTTGTGGGCGGACAGACTCAGAGACGTCACACCGAGGGAGCCGAAGTCGACCGGGATGTGTCCGACGGCCTGTACCGCATCGGTGTGGACCGCCGCGCCGGCGGCGGTGGCGACGGCCGCCACCCCGGCGACGTCGCTGAGGGTGCCGATCTCGTTGTTGCCGAGCATGACGGCGACGAGGGCCAGGCGCTCCCCCACCTCGTCCAGCACACCGCGGACCGAGTCGGGCGCGACGGCCCCGCACCGATCCACCGGCAGCACACGGACGTCCATACCCCCGCCGCGTGAGGTGGCCAGGTGCGCGGCGGAGTCGAGAACCGAGTGGTGTTCGGTCGCCCCGACGGCCACGACGTCGCCGCTCGAGGCGGCAGCCTGACCCAGTACCGCGAGGTTGTCGGACTCGGTCCCCCCGGAGGTGAACACGACCTCGGAGGGCCTGCAGCCGAGGTGGGCGGCCAGTGATTCGCGGGCCTCCTCGAGCCGACGCCGCGCATGTCGGCCGGCTCCGTGCAGAGAGGAGGCGTTACCGACGCTCGCGGCGGCCTCGACATAGGCGGCCAGAGCCGACTGACGCATCGGGGTGGTCGCGGCGTGGTCGAGATAGTGCGCTGTGCGGATCGTGAGCATGACGTCGGCAAGAATACGCCCGAACGCACCGGACCCCGGCACCGCAGGGGTGCCGGGGTCCGGTGGATGCCGTTCGACGCCGTGACGCCGCCCTCACTTACGGGCGTTGATGGCCTCGGTGAGCTGCGGGGCGACAGCGAACAGGTCGCCGACGATGCCGTAGTCCGCGATCTCGAAGATCGGGGCCTCCTCGTCCTTGTTGACGGCGACGATCGTCTTGGACGTCTGCATTCCGGCACGGTGCTGGATGGCGCCCGAGATGCCGAGGGCGATGTACAGCTGCGGCGAGACGGTCTTACCCGTCTGACCGACCTGGAACTGACCCGGGTAGTACCCCGAGTCGACGGCGGCACGCGACGCACCGACCGCGCCCTTGAGCGAGTCCGCCAACGGCTCCACGACCTCTTCGAACTTCTCGGCCGACCCCACGCCACGGCCACCCGCGACGACGACGGTGGCCTCGGTGAGTTCCGGACGGTCGCCGCCGACGATCGGGTTGCGGGAGATCACCCTGGCGGCGTTCTCGGGCTCGGGGACGTCGATCTCGACGACCTCACCCGCACCGGCGCTGGGCACGGCCTCGACGGCACCCGGACGCAGGGTGTAGATGGGCGTGTCGCCGGCGACGGTCGCCTCGACCGTGAACGCGCCGCCGAAGATCGAGTGGACGGCGGAGCCGTCGGACTTGATCTCGACGACGTCGCAGAGGGTGCCGGAGCCGGTGCGGGCGGCGAGCCGACCCGCCACCTCCTTGCCCTCGAACGTGGCGGCCAGGACGATCGCCGCCGCGCCCTGCTCCGCGAGCCCGGCGAGGACGTCGACCTTCGGGGTGACGAGGTAGTTCTGCACCGCGTCGCCCTCGGCCACGTAGATCTTCTCCGCGCCGGCCTCCTTCAGGGCGTCGGTGAGCGCCGCGGCGGTGCCGGTCTCACCGAACACGACGGCGGACGGCTCGCCGAGCGCACGTGCGGCGGTGAGCAGCTCGAGGGTGACCTTCTTGAGTTCGCCGTCGACGTGCTCGACCGCGACGAGGACTTCAGCCATGGTGGATTCTCCTTGGAAAACTGTGGTGGGAGTCGTTCGGGGTGAGCGCGATCAGATGAGCTTCTGCGCCACGAGGTACTTGGCGACCTCGTTGCCGCCCTCGCCCTCGTCGTTGAACTTCTCACCGGCGCTGCGCGGCGGCTTGGGGACGGAGGAGATCACGGTGGACGCGGCGTTGTCCTTGCCCACCTGGCCGGGCTCGACGTTGGTGTCGGCGAGCGTCAGGACCTCGACCGGCTTCTTCTTGGCGGCCATGATGCCCTTGAAGGAGGGGAACCGCGGCTCGTTGATCTTCTCGCCGACCGACACGACGCACGGCAGCGACGCCTCGATCTCGAAGACGCCCTCGTCGGTCTCGCGCTCGCCCTTGATCGTCCCGCCGGAGACCTCGAGGGTGCGCATGTGCGTGACCTGCGGCAGGCCCAGGTACTCGGCGATGATGGCCGGGACACTGCCCATGCGGCCGTCGGTGGCCTCGTTGCCACAGATGACCAGTTCGGTGCCCTCGATGGTGCCCAGCACGTTGGCGATGGCCCACGCGGTCTGGACCACGTCCGAGCCGTGGAGCGCCTCGTCGTTGAGGTGGACGGCCTTGTCCGCGCCCATCGACAGGGCCTTGCGGATCGCCTCGGTGGCGCGGTCGGGACCGGCGGTCAGGACGGTCACCTCGCCCCCCTCGGCCTCCTTGATCTGGAGTGCCTGCTCAACGGCCTTCTCGTTGATCTCGTCGAGGACCGCGTCCGCGGCCTCGCGGTCCAGGGTGAAGTCCCCATCCGAGAGCTTGCGCTCCGAGTAGGTGTCCGGAACCTGCTTGATCAGTACGACGATGTTCGTCATGGGCCTGCGTCGACCTCCTGCGAGTCGGGGCTGGGTGCGTTCCGAACTGACCGGGCGCACCGGATTGTGGTCCTGGGGACAACAATAACGCCACCCGGGCCCTCACCGCAGGAGCGGGGCCGTCAGTAGCGCAGGGGCGGGCGTCTCAGTTGATGCGCGTATCCCACCCCGCCCACGCCGCGTCGCGCAGTTCGTTCTTGCGGACCTTGCCGGTGGAGGTCCGTGGCAGGGCCTCGGTGATCTCCACCGCCCCCGGCACCTTGTACCGGGCGATCCTCGTCCGGCAGTGGTCGATCACACCGTCCTCGTCGAGTCCGGACCCGGGCCTGACCACGACGTAGGCCTTGGGGCGCTCTCCCCACTTCTCGTCGGGCATCGAGACGACGGCGCAGTCGACCACGTCGGGGTGCGCCACGATCGCCTGCTCGACCTCGATCGTCGAGATGTTCTCGCCTCCGGAGACCACCACGTCCTTGGCCCGGTCGAGCAGCTGGACGTACCCGTCCGGGTGCATCACCCCGAGATCGCCCGAGTGGAACCACCCGCCGGCGAACGCGGCGGCGGTGGCCTCGGGGTCGGCGAAGTACCCCTTCATCACCCCGTTGCCGGTCATGACGACCTCCCCCATCGTCACACCGTCCGCGGGGACGTCCACGAGGTGCTTCTCCCCGGGGCTGGTCCGCTCGACCACCCGGACAGTCTCGGCGTGGATCATCGCCACGCCCTGCCTGGACTTCAGGCTGGCCCGCTCGTCCGGGTCCAGCTCCGTCCACCCGGGCTGGGGCGTGCACACCGTGAACGGCCCGTAGGTCTCCGTCAGCCCGTAGACCTGCGTCACGTCGATGCCCAGGTCCTCGAACCGTCGCAGGATCGTGGGCGAGGGCGGCGCACCGGCCGTGACCATGCGGATCCCCTCCACCGGCCGGGCCGCCGGATCGTCGGCGATCGTGCTCAACACCGCCGGGGCGCCGGCGAGGCGGTTGATCCCCTCCTCGTCGAACAGTCTCCAGATCTCCTCGCCCCGGACGGCGCGCAGGCACACATGGGTGCCCATCGCGCCGGTCAGGGCCCACGTGGTGCACCAGCCGTTGCAGTGGAACATCGGGAGCGTCCACAGATAGCGGGAGTCCGCGTCGAGCCCCTGGGTGATGATCTCTCCGAGCGCGTTGAGGTAGGCGCCACGGTGGGTGTACATCACGCCCTTCGGGCGTCCCGTGGTCCCCGAGGTGTAGTTGACGGCGATGACGGAGTCCTCGTCCTCCACCGTCCACGACACCGGCTGCGGGGAGGCCAGCGCGAGGCTCTCCTCCAGTGCCTCGGCGCGGGGGCCGAAGCGGGCGGGGTCCGGTTGGGTGCCGTCGGCGTCGGGGGTCACCAGGATCAGGCTGATCGACTCCGGTATCTCGTTCCCCAGCCCGTCCAGGAGTCCGGCGTCGGCGATGAGCACCGAGATCCCCGCGTGCTCGACGATGTAGGAGACCTCCGGCGGCGCGAGACGGGTGTTGAGCGCCACGACCGCTCCGCCGGCGAGCGGGACCGCGAACTGCGCCAGGAGCGCCTCGGCGGAGTTGGGGGCGAGGACCCCGACGCGCTCTCCCCTGGCGACCCCGCGCATCCGCAGTAGGGAGGCCAGGCGTGTGGCCCGGTCGGCGAACTCGGCGTAGCTCTGCCGGCGGGGCCCGTCCACCACAGCGGCCGCGTCAGGGGACACGCGCGCGGCCTA
>NZ_JAALDV010000178.1:0-19360 GCF_014145045.1 Dietzia sp. DQ12-76 | reverse complement strand
GCGGACCGGGACCGCGGCGGCCGCGCGCGCCGCCACCGCCCCGCCCAGCGAAGCGACGGGTAGCGCGGACTCCGAGCCGAACCTGTTCAGCCTCGCGGATCCGGCGCCTACCGAGTCTCCGTCCGCACCGCGTGCACCGTCGTCGACGACCCCGCATGCCGCATCCGGCGAGTCGGCCGTCGACCTCGTGGTCGAGCTCGAGCAGTCTCTACTCAGCGATGCCGTCCGAGCCGATCGACGCCGACTCGAGACGCTCCTGGACCCCTCGTGGAGAAACGTGTGCGCCCGCGGAGAGGTGTGGTCACGCGAGGACAGGCTCGCCGCCTCCGGATCACCCGATCAGACCTCCGCAGAACGGACGATGGAGATCATCGAGGCGCGGGAGCTGACCTCGGACACGGTCCTGCTCGTGTGGCGGGAGCATATGGGTGGGAGCTCGATCCTGCGCAGCTCGGTGTGGGTCCGCTCACAGGACTCCTGGCGGCAAGCCTTTCAGCAGGGGACCGCCGAGTCCTGAGCGCTTCCGCACACGCAACGGCGCCCCTCTCCACGTCTGGAGAGGGGCGCCGCCAGTCGAGCGTGGGCTCGCGGCCTACAGGCCACCCAGCAGCAGGTGGAGCAGATCCCCCACGATTCCGATCAAACCGGCGACTAGACCCATGATTCGACTCCCTACAGGTGATGTGTTGCCCGGCGGGATCCTCTCCCCGTCGAGCTGACAACGACTCTAAAGTTGTAAAGTAACCGAGGTGTTTCCGAGGACGCTCAGGCCTGTGAACACGCGTTTCGTTGTCGTAAAGCTACATCTGTATAGAAGTTTCTTCACTAAGCTGGAGCAGATGGTCGGCGGTTCACCCGCGTCGCGGGGCCGTGAAACCGACCGTCTGATACACCTGCGAGAGCACCGGGCCCGCGACGGCTCTCGCCCGGTCCGCGCCGTCTGCGAGGATCTGCTCGAGTTGAGCCCTGTCCGACATGTACTCGTCGAACCGACCGCGCAGCGGGGTGACGAATGACTCGAGCGCGTCGGCGGTGTCGGTCTTGAGCGCACCGTACCCCGCCCCCGAGGTCTGGTAGTCCGCCACGAGCTCGGCCACCGTCCGCCCCGTGAACGCCGACTGGATGGTCAGGAGGTTGGAGACGCCCGGCTTCATCTCACGGTCGAATCGGATGTCGCCGTCGGAGTCGGTCACCGCGCTGCGGATGCGCTTGGCGGAGACCTTGGGGTCGTCGAGAAGGTTGACGATCCCCTTGGGGTTCTCCCCCGACTTGCTCATCTTGGCCGTGGGGTCCTGCAGATCGTAGATCTTGGCCGAGCCCTCGAGGATCTTGCCCTCGGGAACCACGAAGGTCTTCTTGAATCGGGAGTTGAACCGCATCGCCAGGTCGCGGGTCAGCTCGAGATGCTGCCGCTGGTCCTCCCCCACCGGGACGAGGTGCGGGCGGTAGAGCAGGATGTCGGCGGCCATGAGCACCGGGTAGGTGAACAACCCCACGGTCGTCCCGTCCGTGCCGTGTTTGGACGACTTGTCCTTGAACTGTGTCATCCGCGCGGCCTCGCCGTACCCGGTGATGCACCCCAGCACCCAGGCCAGCTCGGCGTGTTCGGGCACATGCGACTGCACGAACAACACCGAGCGGGCGGGATCCACCCCCAGGGCGAGCAACTGCGCGCACCCGCGGTAGACCCGCTCCCGCAGCTCCTTAGGATCCTGCCTGACCGTGATCGCGTGCAGGTCCGGGATGAAGTAGTACGCGTCGTACTCGTCCTGGAGCTCGACCCACTGCCGCACGGCACCCAGGTAGTTGCCGAGGTGGTACGAGTCGGCGGTCGGCTGGATGCCGGACAGGACGCGCTGGCGCTTGGCGGGGGCTGCCGTCTCGGGCGGCCCCGTCGTGGGAGCGGGAGACACGGTCGAGGACTGCTCAGACATGACGTCCATCTTCCCACGGAAGACCCCGGCGCCTCGTCACACCCTCATCAGCCCGTGTGCTGGTCCGACTCCGGCGGCGGGAACCCGCCCGTGGCGACAGGCCCCCAGTCGTCGATCGTCACCCGGATGAGGCATTTGCCCTGCCGCACCATGGCCGCGCGGTACTCGTCCCAGTCGTCGTGCTCGCCGGCGACGCTGCGGAAGTACTCGACCAGCGGCTCGACGGCCTCGGGCAGGTCCACGATCTCCGCGGTGCCGTCGAGGTGGACGTACGGGCCGTCGAACCCGTCGGACAAAACGCACACGCTCACGGCCGGGTCGCGGCGGATGTTGCCCACCTTCGCCCGCTGCGGGTAGGTGGCCACGACGAGTCTGCCCTCGGAGTCGACGCCGCAGGTCACGGGCGAGGACTGCAGCCCGCCGGAGGACCTATGGGTGATGAGGACGGCGCGGTGCCGGGGGCGGAGGAACTCGTCGAGCCCGGCCCGGTCAGGGCGGTCTGCGGTGGCGTACGTCGGCATGAGCCGAGGCTACGGGGCCGCCCGATCAGCAGCATCCGCGACCGAGGGCCGGCCCGCCATCGTCACCGTCGTCGTCGTCACTCGTAGACGACGGTCACCGGCGCGTGGTCGGACCACCGCCTGTCGTAGGCGCTCGCGCGATCCACCCGGTCGGCCACGGCGCGCTCGACCAGCCCGTCGGTCACCACGTGGTAGTCGATGCGCCAGCCCGCGTCGTTGTCGAAGGCCTTGCCCCGTTGGCTCCACCAGGAGTACGGGCCGATCTCGTCGGGGCGGCGATGGCGGACGATGTCCGTCCACCCGCTGCCGTCGGCGAACAGCTCGGACATCCACTCGCGCTCGTGGGGCAGGAAGCCGGAGCTCTTGTGGTTGCCCTTGTGGTTCTTCAGATCCGCCTCGCGATGGGCGATGTTCCAGTCACCGCAGACGATCATCTCGTGACCGTCCCGGGCGCCGACGACCTCCGCGCTCTCGGCCAGGTGCTCCCGGAAGCTCGCCATGAAGCGGTCCTTCTCGTCCTGCTTGGGGGTGTCGGCCGACCCCGAGGGCAGATAGAGGCTGGCCACGGTGACCGTCTCCCCGTCGACGGCGCCGGGGTACACGGCCTCGATGTAGCGACCGGACTCGTCGAACTCCGGGTCGCCGTGACCGATGCGCACCTCGGCGGGCTCGTGACGGGACAGCAGCGCCACGCCGGCCCGGCCCTTGAGCGAGGAGGCCGAGCCGACCAGATGCCACCCGGCGTCGAGGGCCGGGGCCAGGGCCTTGCGGGTCTGGTCCTCATCGGCGCGGACCTCCTGGAGCGCGACCACGTCGGCGCCGCTGCCCTCCAGCCAGGGAAGGAATCCGAGGTTGGTCTCCGACCGCTGCTTGACGGCGGCACGGATCCCGTTGACGTTGACGGTGCTGATGGTGAGGCTCACGCCGATCAGGCTACCGACCCGTCGTGACCTCGTCCCGCCCCGATCGGCGGTCGAGCGCGACCGCGCCCACGAGTATCCCGAGTCCGGCCGCCGCGAGGGTTGCTCCGGCGAGGGCGGGCGAGGTGTAGCCGAAGCCCAGCGCGATCACCACTCCCCCGAGCCACGCCCCCGACGCGTTGGCGGCGTTGAGCGCCGAGTGGTTGAGTGCGGCCGCCAGCGTCTGTCCCCGGCCCGCGTACTTCATCAGCCGGGCCTGCAGTCCGGGCACGAGTGCGGAGCCCGTCGCCCCCACGAGGAACAGACCCACCAGCGCCGTGACCGGATGATGGGCGGCCACCGCGAACAGGGCGAGGACCGCGGTCATGGCCGTGGCGATCACCACCAACCCGCGGTCGAGATCCCGGTCCGCGACCACACCGCCCACGAGGTTGCCCACCACCATGCCGAGACCGTAGACGGCGAGGACCGCCGGCATCCACGCTCGGTCGATACCGGCGACGTCGACCATCGTCCACTGGATGTAGGTGTAGACCGCGAACATGCCGCCGAAACCGACCCCGCCCACGGCGAGGGTCGCCAGGATCTGTGGGCGGGCCAGGGCGGCCAGTTCCTCGCGCGCCCTGACCTCCACCGCGCCCCGCGGTTCGGGGACGACGACGAAGATCGCCGCCACGGTTAGTGCGCCGATCACCCCGACCGCGAGGAAGGCCGCCTGCCACCCCGCGGCCTCGCCCAGTCCGGTGGCCGCGGGAACACCGATCACCGTCGCCACCGACAGCCCCAGCAGGACCAGCGACACCGCCCTCGCCTGCTTGCCCGGGCCCGCGAGCGAGGCCGCCACCAGCGAGGCCACGCCGAAGTAGGCCCCGTGCGGGATGCCGGCCAGAAAGCGTGCGGCCACCAGGACCTCCGCGGAGGGGGCGAAGGCGGCGGCGGTGTTGCCCACCGTGAACAACCCCATGAGCACCAGGAGCAGGGTGCGGCGGCGCCACCGGGAGGTCCACACGGTGAGCAGCGGTGCGCCCACGACCACACCGAGCGCGTACGCGGTGATCACGTGCCCGGCCTGGGGTTCGGTGAGCCCGAAATCGTCCGCGATCGACCTGAGCAGACCCATCGCCGCGAACTCGGTGACGCCGATGCCGAACCCGCCGAGGGCGAGGGCGAGGATCGCGAACGACACGCGGCGTGCGGAGACGCCTCCGCGCGGATCGGGCGGGGTGCTGGAAGGGGAGGTGTGTGCCTCGGTCACCCGTGCAGGCTACGCATGCCGCGCGAGCAGGCCCCCTCATCGACCAGCCCCACCACCCCTCCGTCCCCTCACCAGTGCGACCCCCACGACGAGCGCGAGCGCGACGACGAGCACTCCCCCGACCATCCACGCCCAGCCCGTGCCGTCGTCGGTCCCCTCGTCCGCCGCGACGGGCTCGTCGTCGACCGCCGTCGGGTCCTGATCGGATGCGGTGGGGGCCACACCGCCCGGACCCGGTTCGGGACCGTCCTCGAACACCGGCCGCCAGTCCGGCCCCGGGGCCGGCTCGCCGTCGATCGCGACCGCGAGCTCGAAGGGCTGCTCGATCCCCCGCGGCAGCGAGGTCGACCCGTCGTTGAGCGACACCATGATGTAGTGCTCGCCTGCCTGTGACTGGACGCTCATCTCCTGGTCGCCGTCACGATTGCGGTACTGGACCGGGACCGTGTCGAGAAGGAACGCCTCCTCCGGGCCGTCCTCGAAGGTGGTGCGGACCGCGTTGGAGGGCTTCACCCGGAACGGGTTGGCCACCTCCAACTGGATGTGGTCCAGGGCACCGCGGACGGACCCGGGGACGCGCAGGCCGAGCGCCAGCCGTTCACCCCACTCCACCGGGACCCGGTAGAAGCGGGTCTCCCCGGGCACCAGGGCGTCGGAGTAGGTGCCCGGCCCGACCGCGTCCGCACCGTTGAAGCTGGTGCCACCGGCCACCGGGACGGCCTCACCGAAGTCGGGGGCCGGTGCGTCCGCCGGCACGGACTGCACCGCCGGATATCCGGTGAGCTCGTCGTCGGAGGGCACGGGCTCGAACTGGACCAGCACCTCGACCTCGAGTTCGGAGGCCGACACCCCGGTGCGCTGCGCGATCACGCGATATCCGTCCGGACCGCACGCGGGATCATTCTCCGCGGAGGGGATGACGAGATGTGTCGCTCCCGGCGACTTCCACCCACCGCCGACCTCGTAACTCGTGTCCGAACCGGTCACCCGGCACTCCTCCGCGACGTGCTCGGCCTCGATCCGCAGGCCCGCGGCCGTGACTCCACTGGTGGGATCGGGATCGACGGGTGGGATGAGGGTCGCCGCCACGTGGGCGACGTGCCCGTCGGGTATCTCGACGCCCAGGTGGCCGGCGGGCCCTCGACCACCGCTCATCGCGGCACCGGCGAGCTCGGAGCGGTAGAGGCCCTCCCCCAGCATCGGCGCATCACGCAGGGTCCGGCCCATCTCGAAGGGGGTCCCGCGGGTGTGGTATCCCTCGATACCCCGGCGCGTCAGGAACTGCAGTCGTCCGGACAACGAGGCCGCGTCGGAGGCCTCGGTGAAGCGACCGCCCGTGGCCCCCGCGATGCACTCGAGTTGGGCTCGCGCCGCGTCGTCGACGAGGAACCCCACCGTGTGCACGGTCATGTCGACGCCCGCTCCGGCGAGGTCACCCGCGACCTCGCACGGGTCCGGCGGCGCGCAGGTGTCGAGCCCGTCCGAGACCAGGACGATGGACCGCTCACCCTCGTCGCCGAGCTCTTCTGCCGCGGCGAGCAGGGCGTTGCCGATCGGGGTGTATCCGCGCGCCGTGAGTCCGTCGATCCGATCGGTCAGGACCGCCTTGTCGACAGGGTGAACGGGGGCGAGCGTGACGACGTCGCGACAGGCGGCGTCCCGGTTGTCCGGTGCGTCGGACTCCTCGCTCCCGTACGCCAGCATTCCCACACGCGCACCCTCGGGTAGTGACTCCACGAGTTCGCGGGCGGCGGACTGGGCGGCCGCCAACCGGGTGCCGCCCACATCGGCCTCGAGCATGGAACTCGAGGCGTCCATGACGATCGCGACACTGCCGTCACCGGGAGCACCGCCGGCGGGAGAGGGATCCGCGGGCGACTGCTGGCCGAGCACCCGGGGCGCGCTGACGAGGCCCGCGCCGGCGATCAGCGCACACAGGCAGAGGACCGCGATCACCGCCGTCAGGCCCCGTCCGGTCGATGTGGTCGGAGGGCGGGGCGGCACTGACACGAAGGCTCCTCAGCTGCGGTGGCGTCGCCTGCGCCACCCTACTTCCGCGATCCGGGCGCCGGCCCCGAATCGACTGAGCGCCCCCGCCGGGACCGCGATGTGTTCTACGCGGCGGTGCGCATGAGCCGCCGGCCGCCGTAGACCACGAGGAACGCCGTGAGGTACATGACGATGCTGTAGACGGCGGCCGCCAGCCCCACCTCGTCGTCGCCGATCACGGTGAAGGCGATGAGCAGGGTCAGGGTGGTGTTCTTGATGCCGAACTCGACCGCGATCGCAATCTGCTCGGCGCGGCGCAGGCGGCAGATCCACGCGAGCAGACCCCCGATCACGATCAGCGCCAGGTTGAGGACGACCACCGCCGGCCCCACGGCCACGATGAGGTCCACGATCCGGTCCCTCTCGCCGAGCACGATGCCCACGATGAGCAGCACCAACACGACGAGTCCGACGATGCCGACAAAGCGCTCGATGCGGGCGGCCAGGGCGGGCTTGCGCGCGCGGAGGATCATTCCGAGAAGGACGGGGATGAGGATGACGCCCAGCAGCAGGCCGAAGGTCTGACCAAGCGGGACGGTGACCTCTTCGTCCGCGGCTCCGGGGATGAGCCGCGCGCCGATCCCGAACCACATGGGCAGCGTGAGGATCACAGCCACGGAGCTCAGGGCGGTGAGGATGACCGACAGCGCGACGTTGCCCCGGGCGAGATAGGTGATGAGGTTCGACGTCGCACCTCCGGGCGTCGCCGCCACCAGGACCACGCCGAGGGCCAACATCGGGGAGAGCCCGAACGCCAGCGCCACGGCCACGCCGGTCAGCGGAACCAGGACCAGTTGGCCGAACAACCCGACGATCGTCGCCCACGGCGACCTCGCCTGGACCGCGAAGTCCTCCTTGGTCAGGCTGAGCCCGATGCCGACCATGATGATCGCCAGTGCGATGGGCAGGCCTATGTCGATCAGGGGACTCTGGTCCACGTGGGACTCCTCGGGTGCTCGCGCGTCAACGGGTGACGACCATCGGGTGAGATGGACCACTGTCCGATCACCGTAACCGGTCGGACGCCGACCTTCCGGGGGTTCCGCCCGGACTCGGGATCGGGGTGACTGACGGGCGGCCAGCTCGGGCCTTTACCCCGCGTTGCCGCCGCCGAGCGGCTTAGGCTAACCTCTCCCCAGGTCATGAGTTCCAGCGACAAGCCCCGGCTCGCTGGGCGGCAACCCTCCACCGCGGTGGGGTGCCCCGGGAGACGACCTGGCCACCACCCACCCGGGTGACAGGCAAGCGCGGGTCCGCTGTCGTGACGCGGCCGGACCCTTCTGACGAGAGGAGGGGCTCCGCCCCTATGACGTACGACAACAGCAATCCCGACTGGGCCTTCGAGACCCGCCAGGTCCACGCCGGGCAGCCGGTCGATTCGGACACCGGTGCCCGCAATCTGCCGATCTACCAGACCACCTCGTACGTCTTCGCGGACGCCAAGCAGGCCGCGGACCGGTTCGCGCTCGCCGAGATGGGCCCGATCTACACCAGGATCACCAACCCCACGGTCGCCGCCGTGGAGGATCGCCTCGCGTCCCTCGAGGGCGGTGTCGCCGGTCTGCTCTTCGCCTCCGGCCAGGCCGCCGAGACCGCGGTGATCCAGGCCATCGCCCAGTCGGGCGGCCACGTGGTCGCCTCCCCCCGCCTCTACGGCGGTACCGACACGCTGCTGCGGCACACACTCCCCAAGTACGGCATCGAGACCACCTTCGTCGAGAACCCCGACGACCCCGCCTCGTGGGAGGCCGCCGTCCGGCCCGACACCAAGCTGTTCTACGGGGAGTCGATCTCCAATCCGCTCAACGACATCCTCGACATCCCGGCGATCGCCGAGGTCGCGCACCGCAACCAGGTGCCGCTCGTGATCGACAACACCGTGGCCACCCCCTACCTGATCCGGCCGCTGGAGTTGGGGGCGGACGTGGTCGTGTCCTCGGCCACCAAGTACCTCGGCGGCCACGGCGCCTCCCTCGGCGGCATCCTCGTCGACGGCGGTACGTTCGACTGGCGCGTGCAGCGCGACGGGCAGGACGTGTTCCCGTCCTTCACCACGCCGGATCCCGCGTACCACGGTCTGGTCTACGCGGACCTCGGTGCGCCGGCACTCGCTCTCAAGGCCCGGGTGACGCTCCTGCGCGACACCGGCGCCGCGGCCTCGCCGTTCAACGCGTGGACCCTCATCCAGGGCATCGATACCCTGAGCCTGCGGATCGAGCGCCACGTGTCCAACGCCCAGCGGGTGGCCGAGTGGCTCGAGTCGCGCGAGGACGTGGCGAAGGTGCAGTACGCCGGTCTGGCCTCCTCGCCCTACAACGCCCTCCAGCAGAAGCTGTCCCCCAAGGGGGCGGGCGCCATCGTCACCTTCGACCTCGCGGTGCCGCAGGGCGCGTCGGAGGAGGACGTCAAGGCCCGGGCGTGGACGTTCATCGACGCCCTCAAGCTGCATTCGTGCCTGGTCAACATCGGCGACGTCCGCTCGCTGGTGTGCCACCCGGCCACGACCACCCATTCCCAGGGCACGCCCGAGGCCAACGCGATCGCCGGGGTCACCACGGCGACCATCCGCCTCTCGGTGGGCATCGAGGCCGTCGACGACATCATCGGCGACCTCGAGCTCGGTTTCGCCGCGCTGTCCTGACCCCTGCCCGGATGATCCGCCCCACCGATCCGCTCACCCTGCTGCCCCCGGGTGACGGCACCCTCGGCCGTGTCGCCATCGGCGACCTGACGCTGTCCACGGGTGTCGTCCTCCCGGGGGTCTCCCTCGCGGTGCAGCGGTGGGGCCGGATTGCGGACGATCGATCCAACGTCGTCCTGGTCGAACACGCGCTGACCGGGGACTCGCACGTCATCGGCTCCGTGGACTCGCTGCACCCGACGCCCGGGTGGTGGAACGGTCTGGTCGGCCCCGGGTTGCCCCTGGACACCGATCGCTACTGCGTCCTGTCCGTCAACGTGCTCGGTGGGTGTCGCGGTTCGACGGGCCCCAGTTCGCTCCACCCCGACGGCCACTACTGGGGTGCCCGCTTCCCCGCCGTGTCCGTCCGCGACATGGTCGAGTCCGAGCGCGCCCTGGCCGATCTGCTGGGTATCGACCGCTGGGCCGCGGTGGTCGGCGGCTCCATGGGCGGGGCGAGGGCGCTCGAGTGGATGGTCGGACACCCTGACCGCGTCGGGGCCGGCTGCGTCCTGGCGGTGGGTGCGCGCGCCTCCGCCGACCAGATCGGTGTGCAGACCGCGCAGATCATGGCCGTGACCTCCGATCCGCACTGGCAGCAGGGCGGGTATCACGGCACCGGCCGCACTCCTGTCACCGGTCTCGGCATCGCGAGACGTATCGCACACCTGTCCTACCGGGGTGAGGTGGAACTGGACGAGCGATTCGCCAACCGTCCGCAGCCCGGCGAAGACCCCCGTGGAGAGGACCTGTCGATGTCGGGGCGGTTCGCCGTGCAGTCCTATCTCGACCACCAGGCCGGGAAGCTCGTCTCCCGCTTCGACGCCTGCAGCTACGTCCTGCTCACCGATGCGCTCAACCGTCACGACGTGGGCCTGGACCGCGGTGGGGTCGAGCGGGCGCTGCGCTCCTGCCCTGTCCCGTGCGTCATCGGCGGGGTGACCACCGACCGTCTCTACCCCCTGCGGCAGCAGGAGGAACTGGCCGCGCTGTTGCCCGGGGCCGATCCTCTGGTGGTGATCGACAGCCCCGCCGGTCACGACGGGTTCCTCACCGAATCCGACGTGGTGGGGCCCATGCTCGCCAGGACCATGGAACTCGCCGCCCACGGGACGCCCGACAGATCGCGAGGACCCGCATGACCGACCGTGACCGTCCGAACCGGTCCGCCGCCCTCGGGCTGACCGGCCTGGCCGTGGGTCTCGGCATCATCGGGGGGGCCATCGGCTTCGCCACCCTGTTGGGAATCACCGCGACCGCGAGAGGCGGCTACGACACGGCCGAGTACGGCCCGATGGCGCTGACCGCGGCGTCGTCACTGGTGTTGAGCGTGCTGCTGATCACCGGCGCGGTGATGCTGTGGCGCGCCCACCGCGCTGCCCGGGCCGTCATCGGGGTGGCCGTGACACTGTTGGCCGTGAGCACGCTGGCGCGGATGGTATTGGACAGCGTCACGTTCATCTCGGTGCTGGGCAGCGTTCTGTCCCTGTGTGCACTGGTGGCGATGGGCCTGCTACTCGCGTCGAACGGGGTGCGCGACCACGTCCGCGACGGCGTGCCACTGCGACTGAACTAGGCCCGGCGGAGGAGGTCGACTCAGCCCGTCCCGAGCGAGTCGATCGATGTGGCGAGCCACAGCACGACCACGCCGACCGCCAGGTAGAAGGCCACATCGAAACCCTTGCCCCGCACACCGAGGAGTCGCGCGCGCTCGTCAGGCACCACCGCCCGCAGTACCGCGGCGGCCAGGGCCATGATCCCCAGCAGGAACGCCCCGCGGCGCCACCGCTCGAACATCACGAACCCCAACGACACAACGATCCCGACCAGGACCAGTGCGAGCGGCCACTGGGCCCGGATCTGCGACCAGCGAAGCCGCGCGGGACGGGTGCGGCGGGGCCGGGCGTCGGTCTGCCGGGGCCGGTCCGGGGCGGGATGGGTCATGTGGGCCCCTAGGCACCCGTGGCGAGCCGCTCGCAGCGCTCGACCACGTTGGACAGCAGGAACGCCCGCGTGAGCGGACCGACCCCTCCCGGGTTCGGGGAGACCGCGCCCGCGACGTCCCACACGTCCGGGTGCACGTCACCGGCGAGCTTCCCGTCGAGTCGGGACACCCCCACGTCGAGGATCGCCGCGCCGGGCTTGACCATGTCCGGGGTGAGGATGTGGGCCACTCCGGCGGCGGCCACGATCACATCGGCACGCCGCGTCTCGGCGGCGAGGTCGCGGGTGCCGGTGTGGCACAGGGTGACGGTCGAGTTCTCGCTACGACGGGTGAGCATCAGCCCGATCGGGCGTCCCACGGTGACCCCGCGGCCGATCACCACCACGTGTGCCCCGTCGAGTTCGACACCGAAACGGCGGAGGAGGTGGATGGCGCCGTTGGGGGTGCACGGGAGCGGGGCCGGCGCGTTGAGCACCAGCTTGCCGAGGTTGACCGGGTGCAACCCGTCGGCGTCCTTGGCCGGGTCGATGCGCTCGAGGATCGCGTTCTCGTCGAGGTGAGCGGGCAGCGGGAGCTGGACGATGTACCCGGTGCACGCCGGATCGGCGTTGAGTTCGTCGATCACGGCCTCGAGCTCGGCCTGACCGGTGTCCGCTGGTAGGTCACGGCGGATGGAGGCGATCCCGACCTGTTCGCAGTCACGGTGCTTCATCTTGACGTACGAGTGGCTGCCCGGGTCGTCGCCGACGAGGACCGTTCCCAGCCCCGGGGTGATGCCCTTGTCCCGCAACGCGGCGACGCGGGTCGAGAGGTCGGCGACGATCTCGTCGCGGGTCAGCTTTCCGTCCAACTTCGTAGCCGTCACGGGTGCCAGTATCCCACTGCGGAGCGGTCACGTCGCCAGCGCACTGCGAGAATGGTGGCCATGACCGGAGCCGGCGTACGTGTGTTGTTCGACCGACCCCGCATCCCGCCCAACACCGGTAACGCGATCCGGTTGGCCGCGGGCGCGGGCTGCGAACTCCATCTGGCCGGGCCGTTGGGTTTCGACCTCACCGAGCCACGGTTGCGGCGGGCCGGGCTCGACTACCACGACCTGGCGCACGTGGAGGTCCACGCCGACCTCGACGCCGCGTACGCCCGTCTGCTCCCGGCGAGGGTGTGGGCGTTCACCGTGCGAGCCGACCTCTCGCTGCCGGAGGTCCGCTTCTCCCCCGGCGACGTCCTGCTGTTCGGACCCGAGCCCACCGGACTGGCCCAGGACGTGCTGGCGGACCAGAGGGTGACGGCCACGGTGCGCATCCCCATGATCGCGGGACGTCGGTCGATGAACCTGTCGAACGCGGCCGCCGTGGCGGTGTACGAAGCCTGGAGGCAGCAGGGATACGCAGGCGATATGGGAATTCCGCCTGATTGACTTATTATTTCGGCATGCCGAAATCTCGTCCGGTCGGTGACCGCAATCGTCCGGGAGGTCGCCGACGGCCCGGGCAACCGAGGACCGTAGTCCTCGCCTCCCTGTCCGCCCTCGCGGCGGTGGTCATGACCGCGGCGTGCACGACCGGGTTCACGGGCGCGGCCGATGTGCACGACCGCCCCCGGTTCGCCCATCAGGAGTCCGGGGATCGCGTCGTGGTGGCCACGACCTTCACGATCCTCGCGGACATGACGCGCCGGGTCGGGGGCGATCGTGTCCGGGTGGAGTCGGTCACCACCCCCGGGGCCGACGTGCACCAGTACGAACCGTCGGTCGACGACCTCAAGCGGGTCGAGGGCGCCGACCTGGTGGTGAGCAACGGCCTCGGCATGGACGACTGGCTGCTGCGATTCCTCGACGGGACCGATGCCCGACACGTCGTCGGCTCCGAGAGGGTCGACCCCATGCCCGTACGCTCGGGCAACTACACCGGTCGCCCCAATCCCCACGCGTGGATGTCACCCCACGAGGGCATCGGCTACGTCCTCACGATCGCCGACGCACTGGCCGAGGTCGACCCGGACGGTACCGAGGAATACCTCGCCCGCGCCGGGGACTACGTGGCGGACCTCGAGGACATGGCCACCCGCGCACGGGCGGCCGTGGCGGCGGTGCCGGAGGAACGACGCGTTCTGGCCACGTGCGAGGGCGCATTCTCCTACCTGGCGCGCGACCTCGGGCTGGAGGAGCTCTACCTGTGGCCGGTCAACAGCGAATCGCAGGGGCTTCCGCGGCAGGTCACCTCTCTGATCGACGAGGTGCGTGCCCGGGAGATCCCCGCGCTCTTCTGCGAGTCGACGGTCTCCGACGCCGCGATGGAGCAGGTGGCGCAGGAGACGGGCAGCAGGGTCGCCGGGGTCCTGTACGTCGACTCGCTGTCCGCCCCCAGCGGCCCGGTGCCCACGTATCTGGACCTGCTCGACCACGACCTCGAGATCATCACCCGGGAGCTGACGTCATGACCGACCGACCACTGCCCTTCTCGTCGCACACCGGCCCGCCCGCCGTGGTCGTCACCGACCTCACCGTCGACCGGGGTCAGATCCGCGCACTCGACTCGGTCTCCCTGTCCGTGCCCACCGGGGAGATCACCGTGCTGCTCGGGCCCAACGGGTCCGGCAAGTCCACCCTGCTCCAGGCGATGCTCGGTCTGGTCACCCCGACCGGTGGATCGGTGCGTGTTCTCGGCTCCCCGGTGGGCCGGGCGCTGCGCACCGGCCGGGTGGCGGCGGTACCCCAGTCGGACGGCGTCGACGATCGCTTCCCGGTCACCGCCGGCGAGGTGGTCATGCAGGGCCGTCGACGCTTCACCGGTCCGTGGCGTCGCCCGTCCTCCGCCGATCGGCTGGCGGTGGAGCAGGCACTGGCCAGGGTCGGCCTGTCCCCGATCGCCGGGCGGAGAATCGGGGAGCTGTCGGGGGGACAACGCCGACGGGTTCTGCTGGCCCGATGCCTGGCGCAGGAGGCGGAGCTACTGCTCCTCGACGAGCCGTTCAACGGGATGGACGCCGGCAGCGAGGAGGTCTACATCGACGTGCTGCGCGACCTCACCGCCTCGGGGAGGACCGCGGTGGTCTCCACACACCACCTGGCCACGGTCGAGAGGCTCGCGGACTCGGTCGCCCTGCTCAACGGTGGACTGGTGGCGCACGGGCCCGTCGCCGAGACCACCACCCCACAGATCCTGTCCACCCTGCTCGGTGCGCGACCACCCGCCGTCGACGACCGGGCACCGGCGACCGAAGGGGCACCGGGATGATCGATCTGCTCGTCGAACCCATGGGGTACGAGTTCATGCGCCGTGCCCTGCTCGTGGTGGCCGCCTCCGGAGTGGCCGGCGCACTGCTCAGCTGCTGGCTCGTCCACATGGGGTGGTCACTGATGGGCGACGCCGTCTCCCACGCCGTCCTGCCCGGAGTGGTGATCGCCGCCCTGACCGGCATCCCGTTCGCCGTCGGCGCGCTCGTCGCGGCGTTGGTCGCGGTGGCGCTGATCGGCGGGGTCCGCGAGAGCGGGACGGTTCGGGAGGACGCCGCCATGGGCATCGTCTTCACCGCCCTGTTCTCGCTCGGCCTGGTCCTCATCGCGCGCTTCCCGAGCGGGCAGGACCTGCACTCCATCCTGTTCGGCAGTGTGCTCGGCGTGCCGGACCCCGTCCTGGTGCAGGTGCTGGCCGTCTCCGCGTTCACGGTGATCGTGTTGCTGGCCTTCCGCCGGGATCTGATCATGGTGGCCTTCGACCGGCTGCACGCGCACACACTGGGCCTCAGGACCCGTGCACTGACCGGGCTCCTGCTGGCCACCCTCGCCACGGCCACCGTGGCGGGAGTCCAGTCGGTGGGCGTGATCCTCGTGGTGGCCACGCTCATCATCCCCGGCGCGACGGCCCAGCTGCTCGCCGACACCATGCGGGGGACGATGATCCTCGCCGTCGTCGTCGCCCTGGCCGGCGGCCTCACCGGGCTGTACGCCGGGTACTACGCCGACCTCCCCCCGGGGCCGGTGGTGGTACTCGCGCAGGCCGCCATCTTCACCGCGGCCCAGTTGTTCGCGCCCGGGCGCGGCGTGATCCCGCGGGCCGCGGCGGGCGCCCGGGCCCGACGATCGGGGATGATGACGGCATGACCGGCGACCGGCCCCGAGACGAGGCCCCCAGCGCGACTACACCCGGCGGCCTCGGCGATCTCACCCCCACCGTCCAGGCCTACCTCATGGCCGCCCACCACCTGGAGGCCGCAGGCCAGTCCGTCACCCCGGGCGCGCTCGCGGATCGACTCGGGGCCTCCCCCTCCTCCGTCACCGAGGGCGTCCGCAAACTCGCCGCGATGGGTTTGGCGCGGCACCGTCCCTACGCGCCCGTGGAGCTCACCGACGCCGGGAGGTCGTTCGCAGTGGCGATGGTCCGTCGTCACCGGATCCTCGAGACCTTCCTGGCCCGGTGCCTGGACTACCCCTGGGATGAGGTCCATGCCGAGGCCGACGCCCTCGAGCACGTGGTGTCCGACCGGTTCGTCGACGCCCTGGACGGCTTTCTGGACCACCCGCGCCGCGACCCCCACGGCGACCCCATCCCCACCCGTGACGGGCGGCTGGTCCACCTCACCGACATCCCCCTGGACCGGGTGCCGGAGGGCGGCGCGGGCGTCGTCACCCGGGTGTCCGACCGGGACAATTCCGTGCTCCGGCACCTGGCCGAGATCGGTCTGCGTCCCGACTCGCCGGTCGAGGTGGTCTCCCGCCAGATCGAGCTGGGGATCATCACCGTGGCTCTGCACGGCCGGGCGATCCCGGTGGGCACGCCGGTCGCGGCGGCGGTCCGGGTCCGGGTCCCGTCCGGCGAGGACAGCGCCGACGACACCGCCGGCGACGACGTCAGAACATCGTCCCGGGGTTGAGGAGCCCCTGCGGGTCCAGCGCGGTCTTGATGCGGCGGTTCAACTCCATCGCGTCCTCGCCCAGCTGGGCGGGCAGCCACGGCGCCTTGAGTCGTCCCACGCCGTGTTCGCCGGTGATCGTCCCTCCCATCCCGATCGCCAGATCCATCACCTCGCCGAACGCCGCCTGGGCCCGGTGAGCGCGGTCCGGGTCGTCGTCGGTCAGCACGATGATCGGATGGGTGTTGCCGTCGCCGGCGTGAGCGACCAGCGCGATCGGCACGTCCCGCCGGGCGGAGATCTCCTCGATCCCGGCGACCAGCTCCGGCAGCGCGGGCAGCGGCACCCCGACGTCCTCCAGCAACAGAGTCCCGGTCTTGCCCAGGCTGGTGAACGCGGCCCGACGCGCGACCGTGAACTGCTCACCCTCCTCGGGGTCGTCGGTCGCGAACACCTCCGTCGCGCCGTGCGTGCGGAACGCCTCGGCCATGAACTCGGTCTCGACCGCGCGGTCGGGTCCGGTGAGGTCGGACTGGGCCAGCAACATCGCGCCCGCCGAGGTGTCCAGCCCCATCCTCAGGTCCGCCTCCACGGCCCGGATCGAGACGGTGTCCATGAACTCCAGCATCGCCGGGCGGATCCGGCGCGTGATGGCCAGGACCGCGTCGCTGCACGCCACCACGTCGGGGAAGATCCCCACCACCGTGGAGCGCGGTGGTTGCTCGGGGATGAGCCGCACGATGATCTCGGTGACGATCCCCAGCGTGCCCTCACTGCCCACGAAGAGCTTGGTCAGGCTCAACCCGGCGGTGTCCTTGAGGCGCGCACCACCCAGACGCACCGCGGTGCCGTCGGCCAACACCACCGTCAGACCGAGAACGTAGTCGGTGGTCACGCCGTACTTCACGCAGCACAGGCCACCGGCGTTGGTGGCGATGTTGCCGCCGATCGAACAGATCTCGTACGACGAAGGATCGGGGGGATACCAGAGGCCGTGCGCGGCGACGGCCCGTTTGACCTCGATGTTGAGAAGACCCGGCTGGACGGTCGCGGTCCGGGTCACCGGGTCGACGTCGATGTCCCGCATGAGCTCGGTGGACAGCACGATCCCGCCCTCCACCGCCGTCGCTCCCCCGGAGAGCCCCGAACCGGCACCCCGCGGGACCACCGGCACCCCGTGGGTCCCCGCCCAGCGCATGACCTCCTGGACATCCTCGGTCGACCGTGCACGAACCACGGCCAACGGCATCCCGGGGTCCGGAGCCTTGGCCCAGTCCTGGCGGTATCCCTCCAGCACGTCCGCGTCGGTGAGGACGGAGGCGGTGTGGAGGCGGGCACGGAGGTCGTCCAGGATCATGACCCGAACCTACGGCGTGGCCTCCCGGATCCGCAGGCGGTCGAAGACAGCTCGCAGGGGCCGCGGCGCCCACCAGTTGGCGTCGCCCAGCAGCAGCATCGCGCTCGGGACGAGCAACAGCCTGATGACGAACGCGTCCACCAGCACCGCGAGTGCCAGACCGAGGCCGAGAAGCCGGACCACGCTGATACCCGATGTACCGATGGCGAGGAACACCACCGCCACCAGAACCGCCGCCGCCCCCACGACGGGGGCGGTGCGGGACACCCCGTCGACCACGGCCCGGGTGGTGTCGCCGTGGCGGTCGTACTCCTCGCGGACCCGCGAGAGCAGGAACAACTGGTAGTCCATCGACAGTCCGAAGGCCAGGCACGCCATCAACAGCGGTGAGGAGCTGTCCACCACCCCCGTGGCCGTCACGCCCACCAGATCGGCCAGGTAGCCCTCCTGGAAGACCAACACCATCACACCGAAGCTCGCGGTGAGACTCAGCGCCGCCATGACCAGCGTCTTGAGGGTCACCAGCACTCCGCCGGTGAGCAGGAACACCAGGGGCAGCACCACCGCCATGACGAGGAGGGCGACCGGGACCGCCCGCTCGCTGATCGCCTTCCGGGTGTCGACGTCGTCGGAGTAGGTTCCCGCCACCGGTGCGGGGGCCACGACCTCCCGGACCCGTTCGGCGAGGTCCTGTTGCTCCGGCTGGGTCAGACCCGGGGCCGTCACCACCTCCACCGCGGCAACGGAGCCCCGCCTCAGGTCGGGGTCGCCGGGACCCACCTCGAGCCCGTCGGACAGGGTCTCGTCCGGTCCCCGCGTCGCCGTGACGCCGTCGATACGCGACACCCGCTCCGCCAACACCCCGGGATCCACGCCGTCCGCGAGGATCACCAGCGGATCGGATCCGAGGTCAGGTCGCTCGTCGCGCAACCGCTCGGCCGCCACCCTGGACGGCGCGTCCTGTGGCAGGACCCTGTCATCGAGCGTGCCCAGCCGGAGGCCGAACGCCGGCGTCAGCAGGATCAACAGGAGCACCGACACCCCCAGCGCCACCGCCACCGGGTGGCGTCGCGAGACCCCCAGCATCGCCGTGACCGAGCGACCGGGCCGGGTCGGGTCCACCCGTCTCACGGACCACGCGTCGATCCGCCGGCCGAGAACCCGCAGGACCGGGGGCAGCACCACCAGCGTGAGGATGGCGACGAGCGCCACGACCGCGACACCGGTCAACGCCATGGACCTCAGATAGGGCATGTCCACCGCCGTGAGCGCGGCCAGACACAGGCCGACCGTCACCGCCGAGATGACGATGGTCCTCCGGCACCGGCGCATCGTGCCCTCGACGGCCTCCGGCGGGTCGACCCCGGTGGCCAGTTCCTCACGGAACCGGGTCACCACCAGGAGGCTGTAGTCGATCGAGAGACCCAGTGCCAGACCGATCACGAGGTTGAGCGCGAACACCGAGACGTCGATCAGGTGGACCAGCCCCGACAGGATGACGAACGTCGAGAGCATGGCGAGCACCCCGATCGCGACCGGGACCGCGGCGGCCACCACGGAGCCGAAGAACAGCACGAGCAGGACCAGGGTGACCGGGACGGCGATGAGCTCGGCGCGGGTCAGGTCCTCCCGCGCGATCAGGTCGTCCTCACGGAGCACCTCGGCCCGGCCGGTCAGCTGCCGCTCGACGCCCTCGCCGGGCGGAGGGATCTCCTCGCGGACCGCGTCCAGTGTGCGCCGGGACTCGGAGTCACCGCCGGACAGCACCGCGTTCACCACCGTGGGGCCGTCCCCCGGCGCCGGCGACACCGTCACGCGACCAACTCCCCCGGCGCCGGCGAGGAAGGA